>SKFU01000021.1 GCA_007117835.1 Candidatus Izemoplasma sp.
ATGATGATTATTACCAGCTCTAATGCCCATAAACAAGCACGTTTTTCACCCCTTGATTTAGAGGCGATAAAACGATACCATCCGATGCGTTCATACACCCGAACTAAATTGTATAACTTAATGTTCGCTTTAGCGTTTGACGACCATTTAAGAAGCACACATAATATGCGTGCCTTCGCAGTCCATCCAGGGCTCGTTAAAACTGAAATTGGCACCAAGGATACCACTTTCTTTTACCGACTTGTGTGGAAACTATTTACCAGTCGAGGGATTAAAGAAGCAGACGCTATTTGGACATACGATGCCTTAATCAATCATCCGAAAGACTATGATCAAGTATATTACTATAAAAAACATGCTGAATCCTATCTATCGATCGCAAACGATAAAAACGCACAGAAAACTTTACTCGATGACGCAGTTAGAAGGTTAAATATACCCTCGATTGGCAAATACAAGTGGTAAAAAAAAACAGTCGCGCATTTTTAATGTCGAGACTGTTTTTTGATTAAGCTAAACCCATATTTTGGGGTGTGTGCTTTATATTCAGGATATGTGTCTGGATATAATTTTTCTAACAATATTTCTTCTTTACGAATTTGATGATTGAAAGAGGCTATAATGAAGATTAATGCGCCTAAAAAGAAAAAGTTTGAGTAACTCAGAAAATATCCGGTAAACAAAATAATGATGGCACCATAGGTTGGATTACGCATCCATTTAAAAATTCCGTGAGTCACAAGTGGACCATGATTATCATGATCAATGCCAATCCGCCATGATTCATTAAGCGCAGCAAGGGCAAAGGCAAATATGATGACACTAACATTTAATAAAATAAACCCGATGACCGTTAAGATTAGTGAATCAAACAAATAAATTAGCGGACCAATGATGACGACAGGGCAGTTTGTTGCTGAAACAACCACAAGGTAAGTTAACAATAAAAGTCCAAGATAATAAAAAAGTTCTAGATAACGTGCAAAGCCATTTTTGCCTTGACCTAAGCGCACAACTTTTTGACCTTTACGGTTTACTAAATAACTTTTACTCAATAGTAATGTATAGAAAGTTGCTAAAATAATAATCGCGTAAACATCGAAAAACGTCATGAATGCCACCTGCCATTAGTAAGTATATTATCAATAGTATATAATATTTGATGCAAAAATGATATCATAAATGCTGAAAGGGTGATGACAATGTTTTTAGCAGTCGCCACGACATCGTTTGGTGTTGAAGCAGTACTTAAAAGAGAGTTGCAAAGTTTAGGTTATGAAATAGTACGCAGTGATAATGGCCGGGTTTACTTTCACGTAAACACCCAAGGTGTCATTGAGGCAAACATGCATTTAAGAACCGCAGAACGGGTGTTTATCGTTCTTGGAAGCCAAAAAATATTAACCTATGACAACTTGTTTGATTGGGTTAAACAACTTTCAATCGCACCTTTAGTTTCAAAAGAAGGTCAGTTTGTGATTAATGCAAAAAGTGTTAAGTCTGTACTATACAGCTTAAGGGACATTCAATCGATTGTCAAAAAATCGATGGTTGAAAACCTAAAAGCTAGCTTTAAAACTGACACGCTCTCAGAAACTAAAGCGCGCTACGATTTTTTGCTTAACTTACAACAAAATCAAGCAGAATTATGGCTTGATACGAGTGGCCAGGGATTGCATAAACGGGGCTACAGAACACAACAAGGTGAAGCACCAATTAAAGAAACACTAGCTGCCGCACTCGTATTGTTGAGTTTTTATGACGAAAGCCGCATTTTATATGATCCTTTCTGTGGTTCAGGCACGATTGTGATTGAAGCGGCGATGATTGCGCTTAATATTGCCCCTGGGTTACAAAGGAGTTTTGCCTTTGAAACCCATCAATGGGCAAATCTCGAGGAGTTTAAAACAGTTAAAAAGCAAGCATACCAAAATATTCGTCATGATCTTGAAAGTAAAATTTATGCCAGTGATAGAGATCCAAAAATGGTTGCGATGGCTGAAGAAAATGCCATTTCCGCTGGTGTGGATTCGATGATTTCATTCGAGGTCGCTCAGTTTAATCATAAAGTGTTTGATCAACCCTATGGTATCATCATCACCAATCCACCGTATGGTGAGCGCTTAGAAGAAAAAGAGACAATTCATCTTCTTTATGAAGACATTGGTAAAATGATGTTGACTAAACAAGATTATTCGTACTATGTCATTACTAGTACTCCACAAATCGAAAAGATTGTTAAACGCCAAGCCGATCGAACACGGGTGCTTTATAACGGCAATATTAAATCACGATATTACCAGTTTTATGGACCAAAACCACGACAGTAAATGATGATTATGTCATATTGTCATATTTTTTAGCTTTTTACTTTAAATATGATGTTTTCATGATATAATCTACTCGGAGTGATTTTGATGACAAAAGATGAAAAAAAACGGTATTTAATATTAAAAGATAAAAATATTTATAAGGGGCTTATTATTCTTGCAATCCCTTTGATGATCAATAATCTACTAAAAACATTTCATGATGTCATTGATATGTTTTTTGTTAGTCGTATTCCTGGTGTGAGTGCTGAGGCAGTAACATCGATTCAGTTGACATTTCCAGTGGTATTCACATTTTTGTCTTTGGGCATTGGTTTATCCGTGGCGGGGACGGCACTAATTAGTCAATTTGTCGGAAACAATCAAATCGAACGTGCACGACATTACGCTTCTCAACTATTCGTGATTGCATTAGTACTTGGTATATTACTGAGTTTCGCAAGTTTTTTTGGTAGCCCGTACATAATGTCAGCTATGGGTGCAACAGGATTTGAATATACCAACAGTGTTCAATACTTGCAAATACGTGCTTTTGAACTACCGATGTTGTTTGTCTTTTTTGCGTTTATGGCAACCAGACAAGCCAGTGGTGATACTTTGGGACCTGTCTACATTAGTGGTTCTGCGGTGATTTTGAATATGATTTTATCACCCATATTTATCATGGTTTTTAATATGGGGGTACCGGGTGCTGCCTATGCGACGTTGGTCTCAAATTTAATCGCATTGCCATTTGGGTATTACCGTTTGTTTTATGCAAAAACAGGGATTACTGTCTCATTGTCAATGATGAAGTTAGACGTAGAAGCAACGATGCATCTTATTAAAACAGCGATACCGGCATCGACAGGACAAGCGATTACCGCCATTGGGTTTGGACTTATGAATGGTATTATTTATGGGTATGGTGTTGATACGGTTGCAGCATTTGGCATCGGCAATCGTTTAACTTCGATGATTTTACATCCAGTCATGGCAATTGGCGGTGTACTGAGTGCATATATTGGCCAAAACATTGGGGCATTAAATCCTGCTCGCGCGAAAGAAACATTCAAAAAAGCAATGATACTTTCGGTTGGCACGATGGCAGTGGGTGCACTGGGATTACTAATTATCCGTGAATCGCTGATTGGGTTGTTCATCCATGACAATCCAGTTGCGTTTGCCTTGGCAGTCGATTATATGTTTTTTATTCTCATCGGATTGCCATTAATGGGTGTGTTTCAAACCTTTATGGGAACATACAATGGCACCGGTAACACAAAATATTCTTTCATTATTGCAGTGACCCGTCTTTGGGGTTTGCGGATCCCACTGGTCATTTACATGCGCAACTTTACAGACTTAGGCAGTAGTGGTATTTGGTATTCGATGTTAATCAGTAACTTAGTGATTGTGGTTGTTGGTTATATCCTTTATAAAAAAGTAGACTTCAAACCGAAAGTAAGGGTTAAAAAAATACCTGCGGCAAGTACTGTGCTCAAACCAATCTAAATAAAAACATGATTTCAATGGTTCATTGAAATCATGTTTTTTTCTTTTTGAATAATCCCTCATCAATCATGTCCATGACAACATCAACAATGTAATCAATATCATCATTTCTGGTCCCAAGATCCATGACAACTTTAAGTCCAATGAAGTTTGTTATACCCATTAATGTGTAAGCAATAACTTCAGTGTCAAGTGGTCTGATTTCGTCGTTGATAACTGCTTGTTCTAAAGCAAGTATGTACCTTTTTGCAAACGAGTCATAGTAATCAATAAACAACTGACGATCAATATACAATGATTCCCAAATGATATTATACATCTGTGGGTACTGTTTAGCATATTCAATAAATGCTTTGATTCCTTCACGCTCTTTTTCATAACGTGTTTCTTTTAAACTGACTTTTGACGCAATTTCTTTACGAATATTATGGCTAAATGTTGTCAAAATATGTTTATATAACGAAAGTTTACTGGGGAAATACAAATAAAATGTACCGGCTGCAACACCCGCTTTTTGGGTGATGTTGGCAATGGTTGTGGCATGGTAGCCTTTCTTATAAAAAAGTTCAACGGCGGCATCGAAAACAACATTGAATGTGCCAATGGCATTTCGTGTTGTGGGCATTTTGATTTCATTCATGTGTAACTCACGCTCCTTTTGTTTTTTTTAAATTGACAGTGTAAGCGTTTTATGCTATAATATGAACAACCATTCAGTTTATGAGATATCATTCACTTTATGAAGATTCATTCACTTATTTAGAGTATAAACGATTATTAATTATTAAGCAAGAAAAAATAGTTCATAAAATTTCAGGAGGTCATCATGGAAAAAGTTTATATCGTTTCAGCAAAGCGTACAGCAATCGGTTCATTTATGGGGTCACTATCTTCGCTTCATCCGGCTATTTACGGGGCAGAAGTGGTAAAGTCACTAATCGAAGAAACCGGCATTAATCCAGAAAAAATTAACGAAGTTATCGTTGGTAATATTTTACCTGCGGGACTTGGTCAAGGTATTGCAAGACAAGTTTCATTGCACGCAGGTGTGCCTCAACATGTTCCAGCATATACGGTGAATATGGTCTGTGGTTCTGGCATGAAATCAATCATGAATGCGTTTACAAATATCGCGTCTGGTCTGCATGATTTGGTTATAGCAGGTGGCACTGAATCGATGTCAAAGGCACCTTATATATTGCCTGACCGTATCCGTCCGGGTATCAAAATGGGGGGATTTACAGTAAAAGATCATATGATTGATGATGCTTTAATGGATGCTTTTAACCCTATTCATATGGGTATTACGGCTGAGAATATTGTCGAGAAGTTCAATATTACTCGCGATGCTCAAGATGCTTTTGCAATCGAAAGTCAAACGCGTGCAATCGCTGCGGTAGACACAGGGAAATTTGCTGATGAAATCGTACCGATTACCATCAGTAGTCGTAAAGGTGATGTTGTTTTTTCACAAGATGAGTATCCAAATCGCAACACTGATTTTGACAAACTAAACCGCTTAAGACCAGCGTTTAAAAAAGATGGGTCGGTAACTGCAGGTAATGCATCAGGCATCAATGATGGCGCAAGTTTTGTTTTACTTGCAAGTGAAAAAGCGGTTAAAGAATATGGTCTAACACCATTGGTCGAAGTTATTGGTATTGGTCAAGGCGGCGTCGATCCTAATTATATGGGTCTTGGTCCTGTGCCGGCAATTAATAACGCGTTAACATTTGCCAATGTTGATTTTAAAGATGTTGAATTACTTGAACTTAATGAAGCTTTTGCAGCACAAAGTTTAGGTGTCTTCCATGAACTTGAAGCGATGTATGGTGAAGCAACTTCAGTGATGATGGCACGTACCAATGTGAATGGTGGTGCGATTGCACTAGGCCATCCAGTGGGTGCTAGCGGAAACCGTATTGTCGTAACATTGATTCATGAAATGATAAAAAGAAAAAACGATTTAGGCCTTGCCTCACTATGTATTGGTGGCGGTATGGGGACTGCAATCGTAATAAGGAGAGTGGCTTAATATGCGTTTAGAAAACAAAGTAGCAGTAATTACTGGTGGTGCACAAGGACTCGGACTTGCCATGGCGTTGAAGTTTCAAGCCCAAGGGGCACAGGTCATTGCCGTTGATATGGCTATTAATGATCGTGTTGAGGGTATCGATATGGTTCAACTCAATGTGACAAATACCGAAGCGTGTAAACAGTTTTTTGATGATGTGATGACCCGTTATGGCCGCATCGATATATTGGTTAACAATGCTGGAATTACCCGTGATGCCATGACCCGTAAAATGACCGATGAGCAATGGGATTTGGTCATGGATGTTAATTTAAAAGGGGTATTCAATTTAACCCGTTATATCGGTCCACAAATGGAACAAGATGGTGGCGGAAGTATTATTAATATATCGAGTGTGGTTGGTGAATATGGCAATATCGGTCAAGCCAACTATGCCGCAACAAAAGCTGGGTTAATTGGGTTAACCAAAACTTGGGCTAAAGAATTTGCAAGAAAAGGTGTACCAGTGCGTGTGAACGCGATTGCGCCAGGGTATATTATGACTGACATACTAAAAACTATTCCTGAAGATTTACTTAAACAATTTGCCGGATTAACGATGTTAAAACGCCTAGGCGAACCTCATGAAATTGCGGATGCTGCGCTGTTTTTAGCAAGCAATGAGTCTTCTTATATCACGGGTCATGTACTCAGTGTTAATGGTGGTATGAGACTATAATAAGGAGCGGTAATATGATTCACAAAAATCATGTTGGTGTTGTGGGCACAGGCATTTATTTACCAAGCCAAGTCCTAACAGCCAAAGACATTGCGGCTAAAACTAAAGGTGTTTGGACAGAAGAAGCGGTTATTGAGAAATTAGGCATTCGTCAGATTTATGTACCAGGTAAACACGATGGTACACAAGCGATGGCACTTGCGGCCGCCAAAGACGC
>SKFU01000087.1 GCA_007117835.1 Candidatus Izemoplasma sp.
AAGATGTCTTTGGGTTGCAATAAAGAATCACACATGGTAAACAATTTTTGAATGTCATCTGCGGATGCCACGGGTCCTTTTTCGTTTAGTTCAATCACGGTGTTATCTGCCGATGCAAATACCTTAATATTTTCTCTGGTTTCACCGTTTAATTGAACCCAATGTTGACTGCTTTTTGTTAGTGAAAGCGCAGACTCTATCCACGCACCTTGCGCACCTGCGAGCAATCCTGTAATGATTACAGGGTGATTGATGGCCTGTAATACTTTGGCCACATTGATGCCTTTACCTGCAGGGTCTTTATGTGTTGCCTCAACCATCGTCACATCGTGATGATTGATGTTTAAGACCTCAATCGTACGATCAATCGCCGGATTAAGTGTCAAAGTCACAATCATGTATTGTCACCAACAAACGCCTGATAAATCACATCGATGTCTTGCGTGTGCCAAAGCTTTTTTGCGTCGGCTTCTTCTGAGAGTGATTCAGCAATGCGACTAAGAATTTTAATGTGGTCATTATCTTTCCCGGCGATACCAATCACTAAATACACTGTGTTGCCATTGTATTCAATGCCTTCAGGGTATTGAATAACAACAATGCCTGAGGTCTTTATCGCATGTTTTGCATCACCAACACCATGGGGAATTGCCACACCATTGCCAATAAAGGTCGACACAATGTCTTCTCTTTCATACATTGCTTTAATGTAATCTTGTGTGACGTAACCTGACTCGACTAACATGTTACCCACACGCGCAATGGCTTCATCACGACTTTGTTTTTTACACCCAATAATAATGTTTTGCTTTTTTAGTATTGCTTTTTTCATTGGCTTCATCCTTCCTTTATTGACCCAATAAGGTTTTGTTTTTATCATTTAAGTAGCGCATAAAGATATTTTGAATCTGTGTATATAACGCATCGCTTTCGAGTGTTTTAAGCGCACCTAACAACCCGTCGTCACTGACCAGTTTGGTGCTTATTTGACTAATCACATCAATTTGTTCTTTGATCGCATCAACAGGTGCTAAAATCACCAGAACTAACGACACCGTATGCGTGTTATATTGCACCGGTTTAGATAATCTAAACACGGACAATGCAATCGTGTTACGGGTTTGTGTACGGGTGTGTAAAAACAAAATATCTTCGGTCTCGAAAATGATAGACCCAATCGCTTCACGCGCCCGAATTTCTTTACTTAATACACCAATGTCTTTGTCTTTTTCAGTCATATGTTTACAAACAAAATGCAACAATGCATCAAACGTATCAAACGATAAATCATCAATAATCGTAAACTCATCAAGTACTTCTATCACACTTTTTGTTGTCGCATGCAACTGTAATAATTTGCTTTTATGATCTGTTGTTGTATCGGCATGTGGTGTGCCTGCCGATAATATCTTAAGACTTGATAGCTTTTGCTTAATCTTTTCAATATCATTATCTAACAACAATGGATTGACTGTGATTACTGGCAATAAGCGGTTCTCAAAATGAACGGTTGAAACAATTAAGTCAATATGGTTTTCTAACAACCAAGTTTCAGAGATATTCGTTGAAGCAAAAACCTCAACAATATCAATGTTTTGAAACTCTGACTTGATGAGTTCGGCAAGCATTCTAGACGTGCCAATCCCACTCATACAAGTAACGATTATTCGGTAAGTCTCTTTACTGCTTTGGTTCATGTTTTTAATTCTTTCAATCGCTGAACCGATATGCATAGTAATGTAGCCAACTTCTGATTCTGGCATCACCATATTCAACCGTTGTTCAATGACCTGTGCACAGGTTTTACTGATCTCAAATAAGTCGGGATACTGTTCTTTAATCCGAGAAAGTAACGGATTGCGAATGTCTAGATTCATGTGTAATCGGTTGATTGCTGGTCTTAAATGTTCTACTAAGCCAACCAGTAAACTGTCTGAATCGCGTAAACGATACCCAGTGTTCTTTTCTGCAATTCGAATCATTTCATTAATGATGGATGCGAGTTGATAATTACTCACAATCAACTCATTGAATTTAAGGATGCCTTGATTGTGTAATCCGCTGTTGTATTTTGCGCCCCTTAGATGCATCGTGACATACCCGATTTCTGATGGCGGTATCGTCAAATCAAGCAATTGTCCGATGTGTTCCGTGAGTTTTTTTGCGATGTGAAACTCGTCATATAACATCAAATTTTCATACACTGAGGCATCAATAGTAATCGTTTCTCCTTGAATCAACCGCTGCAATGCCAACACTAAATGCACAGCAAGCGCAGTATATGATGATTCTTGAAACTTAAACCCCATGTCTTCTTCGGATTGAGAAATCGCCTTTTCAATCACTTTGACTGTGTCTAAATCAATTAAATTGAGTAGTTTCTTACGGATATCAATACTTGATTTTAGATTATTGGGGACGACATTAACATAGTTTTTAATCACATCTTTTAATTGTTCACCATCAAGACTGTCATGAATAAACTTCATCAAAGCCTTACGCTTATTACTTTCACTACCAACCACTTCTAAACCGTAACCAGGTTTCCTTTCAAGGTGTAAATCATACTTATCAAACCAGGTTTCAACTGTATCTAAATCATGGCTAATCGTTGCCTCAGAAACTTGAAGTAAATCAGAAAAGTAAAACAATTTAGTTAAATCATTGGCTTGTAATAACTCAGTCGCAATGAATACTTGTCGTTCTTTTGGTGTGTAATAATAATCGATTAATGTATGGTTTAGCTGATCGAGTAGATACAGTCGACGACTCTCTGGTACATCTAAAAATAGTCCACTTTTTTGCGCTTTTTTCAGTGGATATCCATGCGTCTCAAACCAACGATACACCGTATGAATATCTCTTAAAATCGTACGACGACTGACTTCAATCTCCGTTGCAATCGACTGAATCGTAAGCGGTTTTAGACTTTTAATGATACAATCAATAATCTTTTTCTCGCGACTTGACAGTGTGATTGACATGGTATCACTCCAACTTTAAATGGTTCTACTTTTATGATAAGTGATGCCGCACACATTCTCAAGAAAATCTGCTTAATATTTGCACAGAATTTATTGTTTATGCGTGCCAAAACTTAAAAACAACCGATTAAATACAATGAGGCAACATCGTTTTCACCATGTTGCCTCATTCAGGAGATTTCTTATTTAACCGCTATTTTAGGCGTTCTACAAGTTGATCATATTCTGGTGCACCAACAAAGTTCTCAATGCCAACGACATCGGCATTCGGTGCATATTTTTGTGCACGTGCAACTAAGTTCTTATGTGTAACAACAAGTTCAACATCCTCAGGAATGTCTTCTAAACTGCAATGAATAACGTCAATGTTTAACCCTGCTTTTTTAAACTTGTTGCGTAAGGTTGATGCGCCCATTGCGCTTGAACCCATACCAGCATCACAAGCGAATGCAACTTTATTAACTTTTGTTGATACGGCTTTAACAACTGTGCTTGGTTTGCCTTTTAATGCAACCATTTTTTCTTTCGATGCATCTAAGTCACCGGTCATGGTTTTGTCGCGTTTTAAGAAAAATGCAGTGACTAAGAAACTAACCGTAGTTGATGTTAAAACACCCATTAAAACAGCAAGTAAGTTTCCAAACCCACGTGGTGTCATCGCGATTAAAGCGAAAATACTACCTGGTGATGGGGTTGCGACTAAGCCTGCGCCAAAGATTACAAATGTTAAGACACCTGTTGCTCCACCTAAAATAGCTGCAACAACCAATACTGGTTTCATTAAAACATATGGGAAGTAAATCTCATGAATACCACCAAAGAAATGAATGATGATTGATCCTGGTGATGATTGTTTTGCCATGCCTTTACCAAACACCCAAAATCCTAGTAAGATACCCAAACCAGGGCCTGGATTTGTTTCTAACAAGAAGAAAATTGATTTGCCGAGTGTCGCGGCTTCATTGACACCCAGTGGTCCAAGTACACCATGATTGATGGCATTATTTAAAAACAATATTTTTGCCGGTTCAATGACGATTGAGGCAATTGGTAATAATCCCGCATCGACAACCACACGAACACCCGCTTCTAAAAACCCATTAAGTTGTACAACCACAGGGCCAATAACAACAAATGATAAGAGTGCAAGTAACATCCCGGCAATCCCTGCAGAGAAGTTGTTGACAAGCATTTCAAATCCCGTAGGTACTTTGTTTTCCAATAACTGGTCAATACGCTTAATGACATAACCACCCAGTGGTCCCATTAACATCGCACCGATAAACATCGGAATGTCTGCACCAACGATTACACCCATTGTTGCAATCGCACCGAGTACACCACCACGTGTACCGTAAATTAATTTACCCCCAGTAAAACCAATCAGTAATGGTAATAAGTAAATAATCATCGGTCCAACCAGTTGACTCAATGATTCATTAGGAATCCAACCTGTCGGAATAAAGAATGCCGTGATTAATCCCCAAGCGATAAATGCACCAATATTGGGCATTACCATACCACTTAGAAAACGGCCAAAACGCTGAACATTAACGCGAAAATCTTGTGCCATTGTGTAACCTCCATTTTTTTATTGCTTGCCGTTGCAAGCGATTTGTTACTTCTATTTTAAGGGTGGTCAATCAATGTTTCAATCTTAACAAATTTAAATATGTCCAGCGTGTGGGTGACAAAACTTAATAGCACCATGAATATATTCACCCAAATAAAAAAATCACGCATCCGTTATGCGCGATTTTTAGGGACATCTTGTCCTTGTAAGGTTAACGTTAAATCAGCAATAAGCGCTTCTATTTTTCCGTGTTTACGCTTATTATATAATCCAGAAACAACACGGTAATCAAATGAAAAAGAAATGTTTGCTGTCCGGATGATTGTTTTCATCACTGTATCATAGTCAGTTTTTATGTGCTTGAGGTGCAGGTGTGGTTTCACATACATTAAAACGACAAACCGGTCTGCATCCATGCGGGCGATAAAATCAAGTGGATGCAACACATCTTTAAGCCCTTTAGCCAGTAATGTCATCGACTTATCGGCATCGGCATATGAGTGCTCAGTTAATACGTGTTGATATGCATCGAACTGAACCACCATCGCCGCAAACGCTGCATCTTCATATTTTCGTTGGTTATGCTCGCTTAAATAATGTCCAAGCTCTTCTAAGTTAAACACTTCAGTCACATGGTCTAAATATTGTTTTTCTGATTGAAAAAAAATAAAGACCATTAATAGAGCCAATGCGATTGTGGGTACAAAAATTAACAACCCAACCATCAAAGATTGGATAATCGATGCAACAAGAATTAGCATTATAAAACCAAATAAACTATAGTACGCCGTCTTGCGGATACGTCGACGGTGATTAACAATCTGATAGCCTGTTAAGACCAAGTATAACAGACCAATCAAGAAAAAAATCCAGTAACCAGGTCCCCTTAAATAGTTGTTCATTGAATCAAATCGGTAATAAAACCCCGTAAATATACTGATTAAGGCAAACACAATATTCATAATAAAAGGCACTGCAAGAACACGGTAAATCCGGCGCAATCGTGCCGTATCATGATGTAAATAGAAATCAACAAAAAAATACCCCAACAACATCAAGCCAATGGTTAGAAAATACCCAAAAATAAGTAGTGTATGTAACAATATTCTAACAAAAACACCTTCCGATCCAACCAGCAACTCAAACACTAAATCAACGATTACTAAGGCCATCGCCAATGCCACCATACCGCGAAAAATATGGCCATCAACACGGCGCATCTTTTTATCCATCATTAAACAGACAAACAAAACGAGTATAACCAAGAAAACAAACACATAGTGTTGAATAAAAAAATCCATCAAAAAACTCCCTTAAAATGATAGTTTAATTGTAGCACACACATATCATTTATGTGAAAAATAACATATAAATTAATAACACAGTTATAAACAGTGTGTAAATTGTTGCATCACTTTTAATAATAATATTTTCATACCGTTTATTAAAAACCGACGCAGTCACTGTAAACCGTTCTAAAAACCCAACTTTTTCATTATCAATTAATGCGGTTTTAGAAAGTACCTTTGGGTTAATCTTGCATTGGTCTTTCATGATATTACACCATAATCTCATAATTAAATTTAATGGGTAAAAAATAATAAATTCAAGTCGGAACCATCCTGGAAAATTAAGATGAAACCAATGGAATTTAGTGCCAAAAACAAAGAGTAAAAATCCCCCAATAATAATCCATACCATGGTTAATATCTCATGAAATGTAAAAAAAGATAACTGTACTATATACTTATTTATAAACTGTGCATCATAACCGGTTTGATGTAGTGCAGGTGTGATTAAATAGTCAAGAACAACACGTGGATTTAACCCAATAATAACAATCAACAAAGCAATCCCTAACATCGCTGCATGCAATGACTGAAAGTGATCATCTTTGGCATTATACTCTGTTTTTTGTTTCCCTAAAAACACATAATAATACAGTTTAATAAATGAACATACAGTCCCTGCACTAATCACATTAAAAATCCATTCTGCATAACGGAACGAAGATGCCCCATACTGATAGCTTTCAACGATGCCGTGATGCAGCATTGATTTTGAGATGAAACCATTAAACAGTGGCACACCACTGATACCAAACACCGCAACTAAACACACCGCTGCGGTCAATGGCATGTGACGCCATAACCCACCAAGTTTATACATATCTAATTG
>SKFU01000080.1 GCA_007117835.1 Candidatus Izemoplasma sp.
ACCGATAGCTAACGCTAAGTGGATGGTGTGTTTTCTCGTAAATAATGATATAATGAAAATACTCAACAAAAAAATATAACGAAGAGGTGGTTACATGCAGCGCATTATTTTGGATGGCATTTTGGGCTTATGTGTTGGCGATGCACTCGGCGTTCCATTTGAGTTTACGCCTAGAGAAGATCTTAAAAAAGACACAGTGACCAAAATGGGATCACACGGGACTTACAATCAGCCCCTAGGTACCTGGTCAGATGACACAAGCATGTCTTTATGCCTTGTGGATAGTTTAAGTCAAGGATTAAACTATTTCGACATTATGAAAAAATTCTTAGATTGGTACACCGAAGGCGAATACACATCACACGGTGAGGTATTTGATATTGGTGCCGCAACAAAAAAAGCAATCTTACGTTTTTCTGAAGGCGTACACCCATTGAGTTGTGGGGGATCGCAAGAACTGGATAATGGAAACGGTTCATTAATGCGGATTCTTCCAATTTTATTTTACTTAAGAACACACTATGGTGATGCTTTAAAGAAAAACGATGAAGTCTATACGATTATTCATAATGTATCCCGTTTGACACATGCTCATCCAAGAACATTAATTGCTTGTGGTATTTACTTAAATATCGCAGCGCTCATTGCACAAAATCTTAATATGGAAGAAGCAGTACACACTGGTGTGCAACATGCTTTTGATTATTATAGCCAACGCAAAGAATACGAACCAGAACTACATCATTTTGCCCGATTAAATGATTTAAGTTTCAAAGACATACCAGAAACCGAAATTCACAGCACCGGATATGTTGTTCATACTTTAGAAGCCAGTATTTGGAGTTTACTCAATTCTAACAACTATAAAGACGCGGTACTAAAAGCAGTAAATTTAGGAAATGATACAGATACCATTGCAACGGTTGCGGGTGGACTCGCAGGACTTCACTATGGCGCAGACAACATTCCTAAAGAATGGTTAGATAATATCGTTAGAAAAGACTATATTATAGAACTGTGTAATCAACTAGAAAAGTCATTGGATCAATAATGATCAAAAAAAATACATCCGAGATGTATTTTTTTTTATGTTCTTCTTTGCTTTAGTTTAAAAAAAGTCCGTGTTAAACCAATGAGTATAATGCCGTTAATGATAATGAAAATTGGGTACCATCCAATTGAAAATCGGTCAAAAATATATCCAGCAAACGGGGTAAAGATACCAAAACCCATGTATCCTAATGCCATTTGTAAACTCATGACTTTGCTGACTTTTTGTTTATCAAAATACTGTCCATTTAAGTACATCATATTCGGAAAAATAGGCGCACAACCCAAGCCGAATACAGCAACAACGATGGCAACGAACCACAATGAATCAAAGGGTAATAAAAATAAAACACCAGCCAAAACGATACCGAACTCACCAATCCATATTAACCGGTTGGGCGTGATAAAATTAGATACTACACCACTAGTTAGTCTTCCAAGGGTTAAAGATAAGTAAAAGATGGAAGTAAATAATGCTGCTGAAGCATAGGAACCACCTTTTTGAATAAAGATGTAACTTGCAATCCAAATACCACCCAGTGTTTCGAGGTGGACATAAATAAGGAAAATGAACACACTCTTTAATGCACCAGGTATTTTAAAGGCATCACTAAGCGATAATGGGGCATGCAGTTGATTACGATCAATCGTGTTTTCTTTAAACCATAAAGGAAATGACAACAACAATAAGATGGCAATACTAAACAACATTAAACCAACGATGACGTAACCTTGTCTCCAAGCATGTGCACGGAGTGCATAGGCCATTATGGTTGGACCTAAAGTCACACCGATGCCGTAAAACGAATGAAGAAAGTTCATGTGAGAGGCTTTGTAGTGGGATGATAAATAATGGTTTAAAGTCACATCGATAACACCCGCACCAAGTCCTAAGGGAATAGCAAAAAAAAGCATTTGATAAAAATGCGTGACACGACTAATCATTACTAAAGCAACACCGATCATACTGATGCCAATCAAGACAACTACTTTCGTTTCAAAAACACGTAATAAACGTGGTGCGTTAAGTGTTGCTAAGGTTGAGACAACATAAATAATGAAAGACATTATGCCTAAGGTGCCTAAAGACACGTTCAAATCAAGGCGCACGAGATTCCACGCCGACCCCAATAAAGCGTCAGGGAGACCCAAAGCAATAAATGATAAATAGATAATTGCCAATAACAAAAAGACTTTAATTCTCATGTCGACGCCTCCATAATACACTAACAATGCATGTATTATATCACATATAAGAAGGTAAAAGACATGTGATAAATTAATTATTTAGGTATTGTGTAATAAATAGTACTGTGTTATAATTGGTAGGAGGTGATATCATGAATGCTCAATTTAAAAGAGGTATTATAGAACTGTGTGTCCTGTCATATTTAGTTGAAGAAGATTTGTATGGATACGCAATTATTCAAGCAATATCCAAACATATTGATGTAAGCGAAAACACGATATATCCAATTTTAAGAAGACTCACTCAAGAACAATATTTTACAACGTACTTACGGGACTCAAACGAAGGTGCACCACGTAAATATTATCAAATGACTACTAAGGGATTTCACTACTACTTAACCCTAAGAGAAGAATGGGATGCGTTTATTGGTGGTGTTTATTCAATAATAAATAGAGGAGGAAAGAAAAATGAAACAGTATTTGAGAGATTTAAGAAACGCATTGAGAAAAACGAATCTAACAGCATTTGAAGTTGAAGACATAATTAAAGATCATCAAGAAATGATTGAAACCGCGTTATCAGAAGGTCTAAAAGAATCCGAGATAACGACTAAGTTTGGCACGGTTGAACACGTTGTTAAGGGCTTAAATTTAGAAATGAAATCAGATAATAATGGTGAAGAAGCACAAAAAAATGGTGATTACATCTTGTGGAAAACATATACAACAGAAAACAAGCTGGATTTAGAGGTACGTCTTACAGCGGAGTCAATGACTTATCTGATCGGCGATCATGACATGATTCGTGTGTATAGTACACAAGATAATATGGAAGATTATGAAATTAATTTTTCATCAGATACATTGAGTATTAAAGCACCTAAAAAGATCGGGTTTGGATTTTTAAACATCAGTAAAGATGCACCTAAAATCATGATTCAGTTACCTAAAGAACTGATTCTTCATTCAATGACGCACCACTCGGTGAGTGGCGATATTATGATTAATCCATTAAATGCCGATACATTATTCTTAAAGACAATTAGTGGCGATACTAAAATTAAAAGTACGCACATAAAAAAAGCCGACATTCAATCGGTAAGTGGTGACTTCAACTTAAATGCGTTACAGGTTGAGGCAATGAAGATTAATGTTATTAGTGGTGATTTGAATTGCCAACAATCACAGTTTAATTCATTGGATGTGCGCACTGTAAGTGGCAATGTACAAATCAATGATGGTCGCACAAACACATGTATTTTTAAAACGGTAAGTGGTGACATGAATGCACGAGATTTCTACCCGGATGAAATCCAATTAAAGTCTGTGAGTGGCGACATTAAAATTACAAACAGTCAAGCACATGAAATCAAAATTGTTAGTAAAAAAACATTGTCTGGAGAAATCACCATTAAACCATAAAAAAAATCAAGCGAGATTCGCTTGATTTTTTTAAGCAATAAAGACAACCCAAACAATACCGACAGCTAAGGCAATGCCCAATACCCACATGAAAATTTTAGAGGCCAAACCAACTTCATGATACTGGTTGTGATCACCATTAACCTTGTTGTGGTGATTTTCTTTTGCTGCAACCATTCTTGCATGTACTATATTGTGCTCATTGTTATATCCTCTGTAATTTTTCATGTTATCACTCCTAGATAGTCATTATTGTTTATTATATCATAGGTTGCTTTACATTGTAACCATTCACAATAGAAACACGGAACCAAGTAAGTCTTTTATTTTAATGCTTTTTGGATTACAATATAGAATACATACTAAAGAAATTAAGAGGTAGATAAAGATGAAAACCATAGTCCACGATGATACAAGCGGATTCATTGCCTCAATCGCCCAGTCATTACCAAACACGAAGATTATTTCTGAAGATATCAATAATTTTGAGCACTGCATCGGTTGTTTTTCGTGTTGGTTAAAGACACCTGGCAAATGCATTTTACCAGATGGATATAATGATTTTGGCCAACAATTGGGCAAGAGTCTTGAACTGATTATTATAAGTACACTTTATTACGGGGGACAAAGCCCTTTCCCTAAAGGTGTTTTGGACCGCTCAATACCCTATGTTTTGCCTTTCTTTAAGATTAGAAATCGTGAGATGCATCATCAAGATCGTTATAAACAAGGCTTGAATTACAAAATGTATTTTTATGGCGATACAATGACTCAGGAAGAAAAGAATATTGCCAAGAAGTTGGTTCAAGCACAAGCCCTAAATTTAAATGCATCAAGATATGAAGTTAAGTTTTTTGATAATATCGAAGACATAAAAGGGGTGCTATAAATGAACGTTGTCGGTCTATGTGGAAGCCCTAAACCTGGGGATAGCGCATCATTAAGATTATTGCAAGTCACTAAAGAACTATTGGGTTCTGACGTACAATTTCATGAGGTGGTTATTAACGATACCGTGATTACAACCGAACATATCAATAAATGTCTTAAAGCAGATGTATTACTCGTATCAATACCCCTTTATTTTGACGGCATTCCATCCCATTTTCTCAAAAGCATGAAAAAAATAGAAATTGCACTTAAAAACCAAGCTCAAAAGCCTACGCTATATGCTATTGTTAATAACGGGTTTATAGAAGGCAAACAAAGTGTTAACGCATTAGATATGTTTCGTTTATTTACGCACCAATCGAACATTAATTGGGGCACAGGACTTGGTATTGGTGCCGGAAACATGCTTATGCAGATGCAACAAATACCACTCGGAAAGGGCATTCGTAAAAATCTTGGGCGCGCACTGAATGATTTTGTCACAGATATCAAACAGTTGCGTACTAGTCCTAATCGATATGTTCAACCCAATTTCCCGCGCTTCTTGTATATTTTTCTAGCCCACCGTTCATTCATCAAACATGCCAAAAACAATGGTTTAAAGAAGAAAGCACTATTTCAATAGTTCACAGGGAGTACTTTAATATCTTAGGAGTGGTCTTTTATGAGAAGCACAAAATCTTTACAATACTTGTACGCAAGTATTGGGATTATTATATTTATGGCGACGTTTATCGGACTGTATTATTTTGCTGCGAACATATTACACACCAAACAAGAAGAAATCTTGTTTTTAGAACTGAAGAATACTGAAAAAGAAATTGAAACCAGTTTCCAAACCATTGAGACAACGATAATGAACACTCAAACACTCATTTTAAATAATCCAACAGAGGCATTCCTTTTGGATTATTTCATTGATATTCACGCTCAAAACCCGCTTATTGCATCGCTTTATTTTGGTCGTCCAGACAATACAATGGTGAACTCAACGGGATTTAAACCGCCTGAAGGATTTGATTTAACAACACGTATTTGGTATCAAGAGGCAATCAGTCAAACGGGGATAGTTTATACGAATGCTTTTATCAATGCCACAAATGACCGTATTATTGTCACGATGGCTTATGCCATCTACGACGGACAAACATTACTTGGTGTGATTGCGGCAGATATCGATGTTAAAACCATTTCAATGCTGGTAGGGGATAAACAAGTCGGCGATAATGGGTATGCTTTTTTAATTGATCAAAACAATCAGGTTATCGGACATCCAGACCTAATTGCAACCGAAATTGCATTGTATGATTTGGCAGATTTTGACATGGCATTTTTAGCAGAAAACAATATCCAATTGTTTGTTATACATGAGCACGATGAGTTTGTGCTGGCAATGAATGAAATATCAAACGGGACCTATCGTTTGGGGTTACTGCTTCCTAAAACTGAGTTTTATGGACAGTCAACACTATTTACCCTGGGATTTTCGCTATTAGTATCATTCTTGTTGGGATTTGTTGTATTGTTTATGTATCTTCACCACACATATGTTCAAAAACCTTTAGATAAAATCATTATAGATATAGATCAAATCGACATTTTACAGAATCGATCATACCGCTTGCCACAGTCTTCAAAAGACACATTTTTACCTATGAGACAATCGATTAACACACTTTTAGATGCTTTTTCAGCAGTGTTTAACCAAAATTCTAAAGCACAAGAAGCCCTCTGGTTTCAACACCAAAAAATCTTAAGATTAATGGCGTCTAATGCGGAAATTGTTTTCGAGATAGACAGAAACAAGAAATTTGTGTCAATTTTTGGCAAAGGATTAGAAACATTAGGCCTTACCGCTTCAGATGTTATTGGTAAAGATGTCGTTGACCTATTTAACGAAGACGGCAAACAGCGAAATAAGTATTATGACAGAGTATTAAAAGGCGAGGTTGTCTCTTATCAGTGGGATAATCAATATTTGGGTAAAACCCACTACTATGCATCCACAGTATCACCGATTTATGATGCTGATGACACAATTGTAGGTGCTGTTGGTGTTACCCGTAATATCACTGAGCAATATGAAAAGCAAAAGCATATAGAATATATCAGTTTTCATGATTATCTCACCGGACTTTACAATCGACGATATTTTTCTGAGACATTGGCAAAAATGGATGTTGAGGCATATTATCCATTAGGCATAATGATGATTGATGTCAACGGATTAAAACTTCTTAACGATGCTTTTGGCCATGCAGTCGGTGATGTTGCACTCAAGCAAATTGCAACACTACTAAGTACACAAGCATATACTAACAGCGTTGTGTCCCGCATTGGAGGGGATGAGTTTTCAGTCGTTTTACCGAAAGCCTCGATAGAAAAAATGGATGATTTGAAAAACCGACTTTTAAAAGAAATCCAGCATGTTCGCGTTCAAAACATCACCTTATCCATTTCAATAGGGTATGAATTAAAACATGATTTTGAAACCCCAATTCAAACGGTGTTAAATGATGCTGAAAACTTCATGTATCGCCAAAAAATAATTGGTGGTAAAGGTGCAAGAAGCAATGCCATTCAAATGATTTTAAAGACATTGAACAATAAATTTCAAATGGAAAAAGAACATGCCGATAATGTTTCAAAATACTGTAGAAAAATCGGGGAAGCCATGAACTTTTCTACTGATGACCTTAGAGAGCTAGAAATGGCTGGACTGTATCATGACATCGGTAAAATCTCAGTTCCTGATGATTTACTTAAGAAACCAGGCAAACTCACGAATGAAGAAATGGCAATTATGAGAACGCATACTGAAAACGGATATCAAATATTGCGCGCAGCCGATGAATATTCAAGTTTGGCTGAAGATGCACTGTGTCACCATGAACATTTTGATGGCAACGGTTATCCAAACCAGTTAAAAGGAGAAGAAATTCCACTATTTTCACGCATTATTAGTGTGGCTGATGCGTATGATTCGATGATGTCAGATCGTCCTTACCGTAAAGCAATGAGTCAAGGACACGCGATTCAAGAATTGTTGACCTACTCAGGCACACAGTTTGATCCAAAAATAGTTGATGTTTTTGTCGCAAAAGTCTTGAAGTATTCACACTAATTGATGAGACGTTTAACAAGGAACCAAGCAAAGACAAAACGGTTAATCCGAAAAATTTTAAACCATCAGACTAAGATGATTTTCATGCCTATCTTAAAGCAGTGAATCCGTCATTGATTAGTGTTTTCAAACACGTGAGCTTAAGCAAATAACGTGTGGTCATTTTATTGATAACGAAATTTCTAAAATAAATAGTCGAAATGGGTTGTATGTTTGAAAGTACCCATAAGCATTATTTTAAATCGCTTGAACAGTGGTTTGAAGCAAAACACTATATCTTGGCCAAAACACAGTATCAACAAACCCATCAAACAATCGCTTGATGGGTTTGTTTTAAAACAATAAAAACGGTATAATAAAGATATCGAACAAAAGGAGGCGTTTGTATGTCATATCAAATTACTCAAACATTTCCCCACCCGCTTTTTAACGACCTAAAAAAACCGTGTATCTCAATATTTTTTTCCACCCACCGAAATCCAAATGAAAGTCAAAAAGACATCATCACATTTAAAAATGTTTTAAAAGAGCTAGAAAAGAAATTGGTTGATTTTAGTACGCGTTCTGAAGTGAAAAAAATCATTCAGCCGTTAATTGATTTACAACAAGACCAACCATTTTGGCAAAACAATCATGAAGGCATTGCAATATACTTAAATCAAGACGCGTGTATTATTTACCGACTGCCGGTTGCTTTTGAGACACAGGTACACGTTCATGATAACTATTATATATTGCCGTTGATTCAGTACTTTCAACATCGCATTATGTGTGATGTCTTAGTTTTGTCAAAAACAGATTTTTCACTGATGACTTATGATACCGGTTATACCTCAGCACTAGAACTTCCTGAAGGAGTTCACACCAACATAAAAGATGTATTGGGCGATGAAAAAATTAGTGCTTATTTAGCACACGGTTCTTATGGTGGTGCAGGCGGTCATGCGATGTATCATGGGCACAAAGACATCAACAACGAGATGGATAAAGATGTGGATAAATATTTTCGCTATGTTGATGCCGTGGTAAACAAGCACATCAGCGCACAACGCCAAAGACCCCTTATTCTCGTGGCATTACCAGAACAACAAAGTATTTTTAGACAGCTGAGCGACAATCAATACTTACATGAAAAAGGGATTGAACAATCCACTCAAAACATTGACGAAAAAAGACTATTACCACTGATAAAATCAATTTTTGTTAATGATTTTAGAGTAAAAATCATGGCTAGAATAGATCAATATCATCAAGCAAAGGGAAAAAATTTAGCCACCGATCATCACCATGATATTGCAAAAGCAGCCCGATTTAACAACATTAAAACATTGTTTATTGAAAACCAAAGAAACATCATTGGACATCTAAATCTTAGCGCTACTAACGAAGAGGATCAACCAAAAAAGAAAAAAGATATATTGAATGCTTTGGTGTTATTTGGGATGCAACAAGGTGTTGAAATATTGTCATTAAACACGGCAGATATGCCAACTAAAAATGGGGTTGCTGTCATCCATCGTTTTAAGCCAAAATCACAATAAAAGTGCAGGAATGCACTTTTTAATTTGACAAAAATGGGTTACACATCATAAAATATGAGTGTACTCATATTAGAATAGAGGTGATGGTGTGTCCCGTGTGAGTCTCAACACGAAAAAACGAACACAAAACAACATTGTGGCTGTATCTGAAAAGTTGTTCACAAAACATGGATTTGAGCACACAACGATAAAAATGATTGCGCATGAATGTGGTATTGCAGAAGGGACTATATTTAACTACTTTAGCACCAAAGACGATATCTTAGTTGCCATATTTGACCATCGTGTATCTGAACATTTAGTCATAAACACAACGTTGTCTAATCGCGGAAATTTGTCTAGTTTGATCGAACAACTGTTGCTACCCGTTACCCGGCTTAGAATAATTCCAAAGTCAATGATGCGTGAAATAGTTATTATCTCAGTTAAAAAAATCAAGAAAAAGCCACATTATCTTAATCGCTTTGCAACTATGGATTACCAGCACATGAAACAAATTGCCGAACACATCAAACCATTCATTAAACACGATAGTTGTGTTAGCGCTAAAGAGTTATCGGAAATAGTATATGGCACATTTTTTATAGAGTTCATGATCTACTTGTATGAAAAAGAAATCTCATTCGAACGCTTTATAAACAACGTTTCAATGAAAACACACCACATTTTAAAACCCTATTTGGAGGTCAACGAAGATGGTAATAAAATTAACCAATGTTGATAAAATTTATGTGAATGGTGAAATCAAAACCAATGCCTTAAAAGCGGTTGATTTAACCATTGAATCTGGAGAGTTCATCGTTGTACTTGGACCATCAGGTAGTGGTAAATCCACATTACTAAACGTACTGAGTGGACTCGATGTACCGACAAGAGGAACAATAGAGGTTCATGATGTTACAATTAGCAATATGTCTCAAAAAGAACTAACGAAATTTAGAAGAGATCATTTAGGGTTTATTTTTCAACAATATAATTTATTATCAACCTTGACGATAAAAGAAAATATTGCATTGGGTGCGCATATTGCTAAAGATTCTTTTGATATTGATGAACTACTTGAAAAAGTCGGGATTACTGATCAAAAAGACAAATTTCCACATCAATTATCAGGTGGTCAACAACAACGCGTTTCAATCGCTAGAGCATTGATAAAAAAACCGTTGATACTGTTTTGTGACGAACCCACAGGCGCACTTGATGAGTCAACGGGAAAAGACATCTTAAAGTTACTTAATACACTGAATTCGAGTTATAAAACAACCGTGGTATTAATTACGCATAACCCAGGTATTGCAAGCATGGCTGATCGTATCATCAAAATGAATTCAGGCTCTATAGTTGATATTATTGTCAACAAAGACAAGGTTCAAGCCAGCGATATTGCGTGGAGTTAGTATGTTATTTCTAAATGCAATCAGATCGTTAAAAAAACGTTCTTTTACCATACTGTTGCTCGGGTTAATTATCATTTTAAGTGGCTTCATCTTTGTTTCGGTACATTACTCAATCAATGCGATAAAGGCACCATCAGAAACTTATTTTGAACAATACAATCAAGAACATTTCAACGTTATCATGAGCCAAATACTTTCAGAAGAAGAACAAGACTTGACTGAAAGTGTCTTATCAGAAAAGCTTCGAAGTCTTAATGAGGTTTATGGCCAGGATATAGACTTGTTTAACGATATAATAACACAAAGAACTGAACGATTTATGGTCACTTACGATGCCACCCACGTTGAGGCTAGAATAGCTAAAGACATTTATTATAATCGTTTCGGAGCTCAACATTTGATGCGTATTCTAAAAAATAGTGAAACCATTAACCAATCATTTATTTATCGTGGAGAGTTGCCTAAAGATGTTCATGAGATTGCCTTAGTGATTAATTACGCTGAGGCCAATGATATCAGTATAGGAGATACATTAACACTACAGGGACACGATTATAAAGTCAGTGGGTTTGTGTTTTTTCCTGATTATTCTTTGGCCGTTTTAGGCAATGAATTTATCATTAATAACAGTACACGAACTTTAGGGTTGTTATCGGATGCTGGTTTTGAGCGCCTACAGGGCGATATAACGGTTGATTTGGCGGGCATATTTATCCGTGATGTTAATCGCTCGCGATATTTTGATGCCATTCAAGAGGATTTTATTTTAAACATTGCACTGACAGAAAACACGATGCGAAGTGGCGCCATCTATGAAGAATTACGAGGTGGAGAAGCGATGGGGCTTTTAATGTCATTAATCATTGCATCGATGGCTATCTTTGTCGTGGGACTTATGATTTCTAGAATATTGAGTGAACAACGCGGTGCGATTGGTATACTTAAAGCCTTAGGCTATCGAAATCATGAGATTATAGTGCCTTATCTCATGTTTATTGTGTTAATTGCACTACCAGGATTAGCCATTGGATACGGCCTTGGATTCTTGGCCGCTGAACCACTCAAAAACATTTACATTGGGATTTATTTGCTGCCTAACAGTGCTATCGAGCATAGTCTACCAATATTTATCATTAGTATTGTTGCACCACTTTTAACAATGTTAGTGCTCGGGTATTTTGTTATTTACAGGCTGTTAAAAGTCCATCCGATTGCACTTATGCATCCAAAAGTTGATGCACCTAAGCAGTGGATTAATTCGCCTAAACTAAAACGCAACACACCATTGCTAAAACGTTTAAAACATGCATATATCTTGAGAAATAAACCGCGTTTTATGGTCTATATTACAGGTGTTTTGACAGCAACAATTTTAATTTTGATGTCACTATCAATGGTCAATGTGTTTGATCGAATGATTGACGGCTATCAAAACAGTATTGATGTTAATTATATGGGATACTGCGACAGTCTAGGTGGGTGTCCAAGCGAAACACAAACTGTGGATAAAGTGATTGAACTTCCACATGTTTTACTCAATCAGACACCAGTAACCGCCATTGGGTTAGACCCGAATAATCATTTTCATCCCTTGTTTGAAAAGGATGAGAATATTACATATCGTCTGAATCAACAAGGCATTATCATCACAAAAACGATAGCCTTAGAACATAAAATTAGTGTTGGAGACATGGTTGAAATAGGATACGGGACAGATAAAACATCACTTAAAGTTGTTGGTATCCAAGAAGAGTATGGGGCACCAAAGTTTTACGTAAATCGCGAAGCGTTATCCTTAGTCGTAACACGAAACTCGACAGAATACTACAATGTTGTGTATGCTAATGAAGCGTTAACGGGGACTTATATTCAAGAAGTGGATGTTCAAGATATTGTCGAACAAGCCAAAGTGCTTGGTCAGCTTGGCAATGTGATGAGTTATGTATTGATTGCTGTGTCAATGAGTTTGGGTGTTATCGTTTTAATGTTAATTACAAGTATGTCTTTAGAACAGTATTTTTTCGATATTAGTTTATTTAAAGTCATTGGTTACACAGAAAGCGAAATTCGTTCTATCTTTATCAATACCTATCGACTATATACTGTGCTTGTTTATCTTTTTGCGATTCCCATCACACAAGTGTCACTAGGATTAATTACACACTATTTAGCAACACAGTTTGGCATGATTTTTCCACTACAACTCCGTGTTATCGATGGCATAGTTGGACTTGTAATTGCACTGGGTATATACTATCTAGCGATACCAATTGCAAACAAAAAACTTAATCGATTATCCTTGCAACAGGCCATTCAAATATATCAATCGACATAAAAAAAACAACCATTTGGTTGTTTTTATTAAATCTCTTCAAGCAAAATATTGACACGCTGGCTCAACATTAATAAAACGTATGGTATTACCATAAACAAAAATAAAACAACTAAAACAAATGACACTGAGAACAGTTCAAGTAAAGTACCAGCCAAGACGATTGCTAAAGGGATTAAACCTTGTGTTAACATATCAAGAATCGACATCACACGCCCTCTAACATGTTCATCAATCATTCGCATAAGTGCTGTTTGAAGGGGAATATTAACAAACATATTCACGATTGCCATCAGTAAGCAAACTGCCAGAAAAACAATATAAAACATGACATATTCTAAGCGTTCAAGCAACATAAAGTGCATCAAAATACCCAAAACACCCAAGGTAATTAAAGTGCCTGTGATCCCACGTTTTATCGTTCTTTTGACACTTAAAGTTCTACCGACGGTCGCCATCAGTATGCCGCCAATAAGGGCGCCGATTGAAAAAGCAACTTGCACACCGGATAAGTGAATTGGTTCTTTTTGCATTTCAAGATTAAAAAACACCGGTAAGACGTTCGCAAAGAAAGGACTAATCGCAAAATTAAGAAATAAAATGATAACGAGAAAAGACAAAAATCCGTTTTTATTTAAAATATATGTAATACCTTCTTTAAAATCAATCCTAAATTGCCTTGTTTTCGCTGTTACCGCAACTTTTTTTTCTAGTCGAATAAACATTTCGCTAATGGCGCTTAAAATAAAACTTATTCCGTTAAAGATAAAAATCATTTCAATGCCCACCAATGCATAAAAAATACCCGCAAGCAAGACACCTATGATTGCTTGAAAACTACGGATTAAGCTAAAAAAGGCATTGGCTTGATTAAGGTCTTTATCTTCTACAATTTCAGGTGTGATGGCCATTACAGAAGGGCTAAAGAACGCGCCATTAATAGCTAAAATCGCCGTCACTGAGTATAAAATGATTAAGATATATAAGTCTTGCTTTAAAACAAAGATCAATATCCCACCAATCACGACTGCGATGCCCCTAACAAAGTCAGTTACGACTAAAATCTTGACCTTATGAAGACGGTCAATAAACACCCCGGCTAAAGGGGTTGTGACCAATTGCAAGATTGCACCAACCGCAATATACAAACCAGCTTGAAAGGGTGATTCAGTCAAACTTAAAATAAACCAGCCTACGGCAAAATTATAAAATGTGGTTCCGATGTTTGAAACAAAGGTACCAGCAAATAAGAGTGTAAAATTTTTGTTTTTCATCAGCGCAAACATAATATACCTTCAGTATTTTTGACTTTATATAAAATTATATTAAAATAAAACATAAAAAAAGTCAAATTAATTCGTAAATACATTAAAAAAATAAATCATTTACTAAATTATATTGATATTTGAACATTTTTTTAGTATTTTTATTGTTACAGTATTTGAGATGCTCATTGAGATTACTAACGCTTGTAATCCATTAAATAGTCGTGGTAATATTAAACTATACTTCAGGATCTTTATACAAGCGAATAATTTAGATAATGGAGGGTTTTAAATGCGCCTAAAACAAAGTATGTTTTATTTGTTTTTAATCGTAATGTTTGCTAGTTTTTTAGGATGTGAACGTGTTGATGATGTCGATGATATTGCAACATACATAATTACATTTGATACACAAAGCGACCAGACAATACCTAATAAAACCGTGTATGATGGGGAAACATTACTGGACTTACCTGTGCCAAGCGCTGGTGATTTAATCTTTACCGGCTGGTTACACGAGGGTCAAGTTATCACATTTCCTTGGTTGTATGATTATGAAAAAGACCTGACACTTTTGGCGACATACAGTGATCCCGAATGGGAATATGAAATAGAATTTGATACGATTACAATCACGGGCTATCGTGGATCTGAAGCGATTGTCACGATCCCTAAATCGATTAATGGGTTACCAGTGATACGCATTGCAAGCAAGGCATTTGAAGATAATCAAACCATTGAACAACTGACAATTGCAAACAGTGTTGCAATCATCGGAAGATTATTTCTTTATCAATCCCAAGTTCAATCGGTTGAATTTGAATCTGATGCAGTGATTACCCATTTTCCCAATGAAATGTTTTATGGTGCAAACGCCCTTCAAACAGTGGTAATTCCTAAAAGTGTTGAAGTCATTGGGGACGGCGCATTTGATGTGAATGAAGCGTTAACTTCAGTGACGTTTGAGGCGGGAAGTCGGTTACGAGAAATTCACAGCTACGCCTTTTCTAGAACTGGCATAGAAACCATCACCTTGCCTGCATCAATAGAACATATTGGTTATTGGGCCTTTAGTTATTGTCATCAGTTAACCGCTGTTTATTTTGAAGGAGATGTCAATATGCATACCATGGAAAAGGGCGTGTTTGCCTATTCAGAAAACTTACTTGACTTTACGTTTCCATCAGGTGTGAGCATTTACCCGACGGATTTACTTAGAGGAAACGAAGTCATTAATCATATCACTTTACCTGAAGGTGTGCAGGTGATTGAAGAAAATGCTTTTTATTTAATGGATGCATTAGAAACAGTGACATTACCAAGGTCGGTTCAACATATTGAAGCTTGGGCATTTCCGTGGCTTCAAAGTCTCAGTGAAGTGATCATCAAAGAACCTTCACAATTAGCAACAATTGAAACTTGGGCTTTCTTCAGTAACCCTGTGTTAACAAAAATTATTATCCCTTTGGGTGTGACAGTGATTGAAGATGGTGCTTTTTATGGCAATGAAGCATTGGTACTTTACATTCGTGAGCAGGAAAGACCATCGACATGGGGCACGAACTTCCATCAGAGAGCCACTTGGGTTTATGGTGAAGAAACAATTGTTTGGCACTATCAAGATAACTAAACAATATTTGAAAGTAGTGGGTTTTTAGATGCGATATCGAATCAACCAATTTTTGAGTCAAGCGGGTGTATGTGCACGCCGAAAATCCAATCTAATGATTAAAGAAGGCCGGGTTTTTATCAATGGCAAACACGCGCAAATAGGGGATGTTGTTGAAACAACAGATTGTGTTTCTGTAGACGGCAGCCCAGTGCGGTTAAGACATGAGAAAATCTATTTCTTGTATTATAAACCACGCGGTGTCGTAACCTCGATGAATAAAAACGCGCATAACAATTTAGTGCATCATATTCAAACACCAATCCCGGTATTTCCCGTTGGTCGATTGGATAAGTTGAGTGAAGGGCTTATTTTGTTAACCAATGATGGCGCCCTGAGTCACGCATTGTCAAACCCCAATAACCATCATGAGAAAACATACCGTGTTACAGTGGATAAAGAGATTAATGCAGATTTCATCACCGCTTTAAGAAAAGGTGTTAATATATTAAACACAAGAACCAGGCCATGCATTGTAGAAACGATTGATTGTGTGACTTTTGACATCACTTTAACCCAAGGGTTGAATCGTCAGATTAGAAGAATGTGTCAAGTGCATAATTATCGTGTATTAAGGCTTATTAGAACTAAAATCATGCATCTTGAACCCCAACTCAATGTTGGTGAAATCAGGCCATTGACTGACGCTGAGGTATTAATACTTCACACACGACTTAAAACGAAGGATACAACTGATGAAAAACAAACTAAATGAACTTGTTGAAGAGTTAAAAACAGTCATCAAAGGTAAGACTTTAGATGCGATTCTTCCATTACTTATGTATACCATCATTCAAAGCTTTACTTCTTTGAATGTGGCGATTATATTAACTTTGATAACGGCGATGATATTAGGCATTGTGCGTGCGTTACTCAAACATGTATGGACATATGCTTTGTTTGGGTTTTTGAGTGTGTTGGTGGCGTCATCTTTTGCGTTTTACGCTCAAAACGCTAGCGATTTCTTTTTACCAGGTCTCATCGGGAGTAGTGCATTATTGATTCTTACACTGTTAACAGTAATCTTGAACCGTCCATTGGCAGCTTTTGCGAGTCACATCACCCGTGGATTCCCATTGTCATGGTATTGGCATCCAATGATTAAACCCGCTTATCGCGAGGTAACATATTTGTGGACAATCTATTTATTGTTACGGTTTTTAGTTCAGGGTTATGCTTTTCTTCAAGACAATGTCGTACGCTTAACATGGTTGAATATCGTGACAGGATTTCCTTTAACGATTGTTGTGTTGATGATGAGTTACATCTATGGTATTTGGCGCTTAAATCGATTAAGAGGCCCGAGTGTTGAAGAGTTTTTAAATGATGCTCAACCACCTTTTAGCGGTCAAAAAAGAGGATTTTAAGGGGTTAGATTATGTGTGGACGTTTTACACTAACCGTGAGTGAGTCAGAACTGAACGCATTCATTGAAAATCATTTCAAAAATATCAAAGCAACTTCATTTAGAAGAAAGCCTCGATACAATATTGCGCCTGGGCAAACGGTTTTGGCGATTGTTTTTGATGGGAAAGCGTATCGAATTGGTGAAATACCCTGGGGTATTCCATTAAAACATAACACCGCACTCAACATCAATGCCCGACAAGAAACACTGGAAAGCAAATCGTTGTTTAGTCATACCTTAAAACGTCAACGCTGTATTATTTTAGCGGATGGATTTTATGAATGGAAAACCGAAAAAGGTAAAAAGTATCCACTGTATTTTCGGCTTAAAGAACATAATATTTTTGGTTTTGCAGGGCTTTATAAAACCATAAAATCAGATTCAAATCACACCGCATTTGCATCAACGATAATTACGACGACATCCAATGCATTGATCGCGCCATTTCATAATAGAATGCCAGTCATATTAACCACTGAAAAGATGAAAACGTATTTGGATTTTAAACATACTTCATCTGAGGAAATGTTCAAATTGTTAACCCCGATTGATGCTAAACGCATGTTTTTTTACCCAGTAAGTGATCAAGTAAATCGGGTAACATTTGAAAGCGAAAGCGCGATTCAGCCAATGCGTGATTAAAAGTTTTGACCCACAGTCATTGTGGGTTTTTTTTATGCAAAGGGATAGACAAATATACCCATATAGTGTAATATTACACTGAGGAGGTGGCTCATGAAGGCTATAGCCAAAGATCAACTGATTATCATGGTTTCTCAAAAAATGCGATTATTAAGAAATGAATACCATTTTACACAAGAAAAAATGGCGGATATCATTGGGATTTCGAAAAAAACGTTGGTGCAAATTGAAAAAGATCGGATGCTTGCTTCATGGACAGTCGTGATTGCAATCTGTGGTTTATTTAGAGAAAGTGACATCTTGAAAATGACACTAGGTGATGACCCGATTGAAATTATTGAAGCCATCTCATTTGAAAATACGCCACTCCCTAAGCAGTTAACCGGTGGTGGGAAAATGTTTTGGAAAACCATTGAAAAACAAGGGAAGTTTAAAATTCAACGCAATATTTTTTCAAACCATCTAAGAATTATTGATGGGCATGGCAAACGTTGGATAAGTTCTTACAACAAAGACATTATCCAACAACAGTTTAAGCAATTAATTGAAAGTGGTGAAAGTGATGCGAAAGAAACTCAATAAAGTGATGTATCGGTTTTTGAATAAAGAAGTTAATCATGCTGTAGACCGTGGCATTATTTCAACGCAACAAAAAGATGATATGATGGCATTTTATCAAGAAGGATACGGGTTAAATTTCATTCGCGTGTTGGTTTCAGTCGGCGCAATTTTAATCGGACTTGGGATTTTACTGTTTGTTGCAGGGAACTGGGATGCGATTTCTAACACAGTTAAAGTTATGATTATTATTACATCGTTAGCTGCATCGATGTTCGCATCTTATTTAAATGCTGAAAAACGTCCATTTACAGCACGTGCTTTGCTTTATTTATCGATTCTAATATTCGGTGCGGGCATTTTTCTAATTGAACAAACGTTTAGTCTAAATATTGGAACAAATCAAGCATTTTTCTTGTGGGCAATCGGGGCATTGTTGCTCAGCAGTATTTACAAAGATACCATTTTGTTTTTGTTTGCTCACGGCGCTGCGTTTATATTTATCGCCACGAGTTTTAATGAGTTGATTTTTCTGCAAGGTTTGTTTGTGTTGGCGGCATTCTACGCAGGGAATTTTTACTTTAATTATCAAAAAGCCATTACTGCGGCCTCATTGGCAGTCACCTTAATGCTTATTGCTTATACCTTGGGTTACTTTGAGGTAAACCCATTTTATGGTGTGGCTTTGTATTTGGTATTAGGCTTTGTATTTTATTATTTGAAACACGACTTAAACAAAGAGGTTTTTCAATGGTTTGGTATCGTGATGATTGGTGTTACAGGTTTTACACTATCATTTAAAAACATTTGGCAAGAACTTGGTTTCATTCAAAACGGATCTGTTTATGCGATTGTATTTTCTTTGATATTAATCATCTATATGTTTACATTAATTACAAGAAAACAACTGATACCACTCATTATTATTGGTGTCTTAATCATGCGCTTTTATTTTGATACGCTGTATGACTTTTTACCAAGAGCATTGTTCTTTATTATCGGCGGCCTTTTAATATTGGGTATAGGGTATTATATTGAACGATTCCGCAAAGGGGGTAGTGACGATGAAACAGTTATGGAAAAATGAGTTAAGCCGTATTATTGTATCATTTTTAATCTTGATAGGGTTACTTTCATCATTAGCAGTAATGCCAGTTTTAACGCATGCTTTTGGGCAAGAAGTTAAAATTTCTGCCGGTGCCTATCATCCTTCGGATGTCTTTAGAGGTTCACATATACGTTTGTTTTATACCATTCAAGATATTCCTTTAGAACGTATGGATGCATCATTGCAAGCCATGTTTACTGTTGATGATTACCAACAGCTTCAACAATCTTTACGTGGTAAAAACATTTATGTTACTTTAAAAGAAGAAGGCGGGCTCTTTGTAATCGAACAGGCCTCACTAGATAAACCAGATACCACCGACTATATCCGTGCACAAGTCAATTATGTGTTATATGGATGGCATGCACGGGATCCAATAAATCCTGAAAGTGATGTACAACTCGATGATAGACTCGTGGGTATTCATGTAACATACCCATCGGATCGATACTATATGTCTCAAACAGACACTGAACTATTATTACAAGCCATGCGTGACCAAGAAGCCATCGCAACTGTTCGTATATGGCGTGGTCATATGGTTTTAAAGTCACTTCACGTAGATTAAAATACACACTAAAAAGGAGGCCAATAATGGATCCATTATTTAATAAAGTAATGACCCATCGCCGTGCATTACATCAAATTCCCGAACTGGGGTTTGATTGCTTTAAAACACACGGATATTTAAAGCACCATATGGAAGCATTGGGTTATCAAACACTTACCGTTGCACGGACAGGATTAATCGCCATCAAACCCGGTTTAACTGAACAAGGCATCGCTTTTCGTGCAGATATGGATGGTTTACCCATCGCTGAGGCAAACACGGTACCATACGCGTCAAAACACGCTGGGGTTATGCATGCTTGTGGTCACGATGGTCACATGGCTATGTTGCTTGGTTTTGCCACAAAGATTGCCCAACTTAAATCATTAAATAAAACAGTGATGTTTGTTTTTGAACCAGCAGAAGAAACCTATGGTGGTGCACCCGACATTATTCGTACCGATGTATTTAAGCAATATGATATCGAAGCCATTTTTGCCTTACATCTTAGTCCTGATTTACCAGCCAATATGATTGGTATTACAGACGGTATTATGACGGCACAAGATGGTGACATCGACATTGAAATCATCGGTAAAAATGCCCACGGCACGATGCCACACCTAGGCAAAGATGCCTTGCTTGCAGGCGCTGCCCTGATTGAGCAATACCATGGGTTAATCTCACATCCAGAACTAAAAATTCCATCAACGTTAATCACTATCGGTACTTTTGAGGCTGGGGAAGGCCGAAATATTATAGCCCAAAATGCAACAATAAAAGGCACCATTAGAGCACTTTACAAGGCAGATTACGAAGAAGTTAAAGCACGTATTGAAGAAGTGAATCGCCGTATCGAAGAAATACATCGCGTGAAAATATACGCACAAATAACAGATTTACATCCACCTGTAATTAATCACAGTCAGCTGGTTAAAAAGCTAAAAGGTGTTTTGGATAAAAACGCATATAAAAACTTAAAGCCCATGATGATTGCCGAAGACTTTTCTTACTACCAACAAGTAATGCCAGGTTTATTTATGATGCTTGGTATTAAACAAGAAGACCAAAAAGAAGCGTTACATAGTGCCCGTTTTGATTATGATGAGTTGGTGTTGATGCGTGGCATTGAACTGTATCAAACAATCGCAACGATGATGGATGTATTTTAGACGCTATTAAAAGGCAAACAATTGTTTGCCTTTTAATAGGGTCTATCGTATAACTTTTTTTAATCGGTTTTCAGCACGTACGGTGCCGTAAACACCCATAATAATCATCATGCTACCAATCAGATGATTCCATGAAAGTGATTCATTTAAGATGAAAGCACCCGCCAATATAGCAATAATCGTAGATATGTTTGCATAAACACTAACAACATGAGCTTGCAAGTATTTAAGGGCAAAATTTACCATAAAGAATCCACCAATAGAAGCAATCAATCCAAGATACAAAATGGGTAAATAAACCGCGTTCGTCATGAGTTCAACCCCGTAATGTGACAGTTTTTGTTGGCTAACAAGTTGGATTAAGTAAACCAAGTTGAAAAACAACGCGCCCATTGCCATCATATGGTAGGTGACTTCATAAGGTTTTACTGTGACTGAGGCATACCGAGATGTTATGTTGTATAATGCCGCAGATATCACCGATAAAAAAAGCAAGCCATAACCTAAGAAAGAAACATCAAAACCTTGTCTTAACTGCGTGATTTGAATGAACAAAATCCCTGCAACACTAAGCACGATAAAAACAAATTGTACTGGTTTAGGTTTTTCTTTAAGTAATATCATCCCGAAAACTGAAGTGAATACAGGAATTAATGCAATCATCATGCCTGCCTCTGCACTAGTAATCATCGACAAACCATACATTTCGAATAAAAAATACA
>SKFU01000094.1 GCA_007117835.1 Candidatus Izemoplasma sp.
AAGTCCGATGCCTTAACCACTTGGCCATAGCCCAATATATGGGGCGACTGATGGGAATCGAACCCACGAATGCCGGAGCCACAATCCGGAGCGTTAACCACTTCGCCACAGCCGCCTTGTCTTAGTCTTTAAATTGAGACTATTAACATTTTATATGTTTGATAGTCAATTGTCAAGAGATTTATCGATGTCTGATTGTTTCTGTATACTAAAGTGATTAAAAGAAAAAATCTTTCTTAATGAGCCATTAAGAAAGATTTTTTTTTAGACCTATTTTTCTTCAAAAAACCAACTAACACCAAAACCTCTTTTGCCAACATGAATAGCAAATACTGGTCCGATGTAATCTTGTTCAGTTAATAAAACCTCTGGAAAGTTTTCTTTAATCGCAGCGCTTAGTAATTCAATACTTTCAGTTGATTTTATGTTAATGATTCTTGCGTGTAAGCGGCCTTTTCCTAAACCCTCTTCTTGTAGTGTTGCAATCATTTTTTCGATGACTTTATTGTAAGTGCGTTCCTTGTGCCATAAGTTTAGTTTGCCATCTTCCATGCGGATAATCGGTTTAACACGTAATGCTGTACCAATAAAGGCTTGAACCTTAGATAAACGTCCGCCTTTTTGTAACGAATGAAGATTTTCAACGGTAAAAAATAACCCTGATTTAGAAATAATCAAATCCGTTGCTTTTACAAGTGCTTCAAATGTCATGTCTTGTTCTCTTAGTTTCAAGACTTCTAGTGCAATCATTTCATTACCATAGGCAGCTTGAAGTGTATCAAACACATAAATATCGTTGCCGCGTTCTATCATTTTAACTGCAAGGATTGCGCTTTGATACGTACCGCTAATGTTTTTTGATAGACAGACAACCACGAGTTTCTCATAACCTTTTTCAAACATCGCTTCATAGGTGTCTAAAAACTCTTGTGGTGATGGTTGCGAGGTTGTTAAGCGCGCATTTTCATCTTGACGTTTATAGGCGAATTCTGATGTGATGTCTGTTTCCTTATACGTTGTTTCACCATCGATAACGTTGAGTGAAACAACCGCAATGTCATTGTCTTTAATCTGTGTTGCTGATAAGTACACTGTACTATCAATAATAATACCAATTTTATTCATAATATCTCCTCTTTTTTTTTGATTATAGTATATGGTAAATGGATATGCCATGTAGTATCGTTCCTGTTAAAACAAATAGGTGCCAGATGAAATGTGAAAGTTTAAATCTCATAAGATAAAATATAACACCACTGGTGTAAGCCAATCCACCAACAAACAATAACGTACGTGATGTCGGATTAATAAGTTGATTAACATCAGGCCAAATCAATACAATACTCCACCCCATCAGTAAGTAAAGCACCAAATGAATTCCTTTAAAACGTCGCAGCCAAATTGCTTTCATAACAATACCAATTAACGCAATAACCCACAACATTGCCAAGAAAATATAACCGCTTTGATCGGGATTTAATATCAGAATAAATGGTGTGTATGTGCCTGCGATTAATAGAAAAATGGCGATGTGGTCAAATGTTTTGAAGACACGATTTAATCGTGGTTTGTGCGATGGCAATGCATGATAGAGTGTGCTCGATAGATAAAGCGTGATCATGCTAATGCCAAACACCGTAACACCAAAATATTCGATGGTGCTTTGTGCTCGGATTAATAACACTACTAATGCCATTATTGCCAACAAAACGCCAACACCATGGCTTACTGCATTTGCAATCCAATCTGCTAATTTTTCTTTTTTCATCGGGCTGTACTCCTTAGTGTAAGTCAAGTTAAATGTAACAAATATTACTCTATCTGTCAATGTAATTACTCAATTAAAAAAGAGTTAGTGAACTAACTCTTAAAAAGATGTTGTAAATTTTGAAGTGATTTCTGGTAAAAAACATAGCGAGAGTCTTTAAGTAGTGTTGTAATCCATTGATGCAGTTGGTGAATTTTTCGATTATCAAGTAAGGCGGGTATATCGTCGATCATTGCCATGAATACGGCATACCATAATTGATAATCTTCATATTTTGCATAATGTTTCACCGAACGATGATTGATCTGCCATGGCTTTAACCCTGCATAGTGAATACCGTTTAGTACTGACAATGTTGGATACCCGTTGAAACTCGCATATTTCAAGTCCATATTATGCCACTTGCCACTCATTTTTGTTGTAATGTATTGCATCTCAGGCCAACGGTACTGACTAATCGTTGTTTGTGTTTGATGCTGTGCTACATCTGCTAAAATATCATTAAACAACGTCATGCTTGGTGTGAATAAGTAAAGGGCTGCGTTGACACCCATATTATTTTTATCGGTATGAACTCGGTCGGTGATTGGTTTGGGTATTAATGTGCCAAACGGAATGTCTTTGTAAACTTCATGCCATTTCCACGTACCATCAATGCTCACTGAATCCGGAATTATGTACGCCCCATTATCACTTTCTACACAATATTCCTTAAACTCATTAATAATGCCTGCAGGTGTACTTAAATCAAAAAGTGCATCGTATTTTTGAATCGGTAAAACATCGGCATCTGCGATGAGTATTTTTTGGTAATGGTGATTCAAATCACCATCATATCCCAATCTAAATGCGTTAAATCGCGTGAATAAAAACGGACGGTCTTGTCGATCGTGACGTTCTGCGTGGGGCACAAAGATTTCTTCTAATACCAATACAACATCGTATACTTTGGATAAGCTTTGACGTGCATTTTCACTAATATTATCAGAGACAATGCACACAAGATCTTTTTTTGTGTCTTGTTTTTTTAGCGCATATGCAAAAACGAGTGCGCCTGGTAAAAAAGTGTCGTTGCGGATAATGAATGTGACATAAGCGTGTTTTGTCATACGCTTCTCCTATAATCTGTCGTATATACCTTTTATAATCGCTTGTGCCGTTTGTATCCCTTCATTGTGTATGTTATTGATTGTCTCAATCAATGATTGTTTTACCGATTCATCGGTAATGCCCGGTAAATTAATTTTCACATTCATGATGGCGCCTTCAAATGCTGTTTGTAACATTAAGACACTGACACCGATATCGCTTAGTGCATTTTTATTGCCGTAGGTTGCGATCGGTTTCATAATCATTAGTCCTTCATGTGCTAGTGTTGCAATCTGTAGGGGTAGTTCTGCAGCCTTAATCGACGCTTCTGCAAGTTTAGTCGCACGTATATTTTTTTCGGATTCAGAGTCCTTTGGCATTTTTATCGCCATCATTATGTCATTAAACGCTGCGGTATCTGCATCAATTAACTCAAGCATTTTACTTTCCATTTTTTTCATTTTCTCATGGGTATGAATTATTTCTTGTTGAATTGCTTCATCAATGGTTTTAAACTTCTTTTTAGGAATGGTAAGATGGCCAACCATACGACTTAAAGCCATTCCAAGTGCACCGGCAAGTGCACTCGCTGAACCACCACCTGGTGCGGGTGATGCAGAGTCGGTTTCTAAAACATACTCTTTAACGGTCATATCAATCAATTTTTTCATCGTGTTTCTCCTTTCACAATTTCTGAGTTTTTAACGATAAACTCACCATTCTTAATCACATCTTTGACGTGATTAATGGCGAAGTGATAAAGCACATAAGGCCAATTGTTTGCATCGTATATCACGATGTCCGCGACATATCCAGGTGCAATAACACCATGAGATTTCCCTTTATTAAGGGAAAAAGCTGCGTTAATTGTTGCGGCGTTTAGAATTTCGTTTGGTGAGAGTTTTAAATGAATTGCGGCTAAATTTAGTGTAAACAAAAAGTTTTCACTTGGACTACTGCCTGGATTATAATCGCTTGCTACTGCAAGTGCTAAATTGTTTTTAATCATTTTTCTTGCGGGTGCGTATTCGGCATTTAAGTAAAATGAGGTTGATGGTAACACCGTCGCAATCGTTCTTCCTTGGCTTAATAGTTTCATGTCATTTAGTGTTATTGCCATTAAATGATCAGCAGAGCTAGCACCTAGTCTTCTTGCGACTTCTACGCCACCGATAGAGGCGATTTCATCTGTGTGTATTTTGATATCGAATCCTCGTTTTTTTGCTTCTGATAAAACAAAATAACTTTCGGACGCTGAAAAAACACCTTTTTCACAAAAAATATCCACAAACGTCGCAAGTTTTTCTTGTTTTATTTGATCCATCATCGACACAACTTGATCTAAGTAAATTTGATGATTGCTTACGTACTGTTTAGGGATTGCATGGGCACCCATAAATGTTGATACGATATCGATTGGGTGATTTTGATTCAGTGTTTTTTGAACGCGTAATTGTTTTAATTCAGTGTCTGCGTCCAATCCGTAACCACTTTTGCCTTCGACAGTTGTGACTCCGTACATAATCATTCGATTTAAACTTTTAAGTGCTTGATTGTACAAAGTTTCTTCAGAAGCTTCTTTGGTGAGTTTAACGGTGCTATGAATGCCGCCACCTTGCTTTAAGATGTCTAAATATGGCACACCACGCATTTTTTGTTCAAATTCGTGTTCACGTGACCCTGCATGAACAACGTGTGTGTGTGAATCAATTAAGCCCGGTGTAACCAATAAGCCTGTTGCGTCATGATAGCGTGTATGTTCGCTTTGGTATGTGGCATAATCTTTTGTGCCAACAGCAATAATCACGCCGTCTTTAATCGCAATAAAGGCGTCATTAAGTGATGTTATTTGGGCCATGCCTTGGCCCCTGATTGGCGTGTTAGAAACGATAGGGGTGATTAAGTTTCCAATATTATGAATAATTAAATCTGCGGTCATCGGTTTACCTACAAGTTCGCTTCGATAATTTTAGAGGCATTAAAATCACGCAATTTTAAATATTGAATCGACGCTTGGACAATCCATTGTAATTCTGTGTTTTCTTTAACACTAAATTGTTCAACAGCGCCATAATATTCAAGTGATGCCATGAGCGTGTCTTGTGGAATGAGCCCTACCACTTCACTCCCTGTTACATGCACACCATATCGTTTTGCTTCCATTTTTACCGTTTCATAAATACGGTATAGTGGGTTTTGCTTGTAATTCAGTATGTTCATCGTCACTTGCGTATGTTTTCTTTCTTCTAAGCATACAGGGCCTGCTTGGACATGTTTAAAACCACCACTTGAACCCCGAATCGCTTTTGATATTTGTTTGGCAATCGATAAATCCATGGTATCGAGGTCTATGTTGTAAGCAATGAGCGGTAAGCGCGCCCCAACACCAATCACACCCGCGGTTGGATGCATTTCAGCTGTGCCAAAATCTGGATGCCAATCCGGATGCTTAATCTTTTCTTTCATCCCTTCAAACTCACCTTTACGAATATTCGGTAGTTTTTTGCGGCGTGCTTCTTGTGCTGCTTCAGCGTATAAAAATACCGGAATTTGAAAACGATCATAAATGAGCTTACCAATACGTTTGGCGTAATCAACACATGTTTCCATCGTGATATTTTGAATTGGAATAAATGGTAAGACATCGATTGCGCCCATTCTTGGATGTTCACCACACTGGTGATTTAAATCAATCTCATTAGCCGTAATTTCAATGCTCTTTAGTAATGGTTCAATCATACTTTCAGGATCACCAAGTAATGTTACCACTGTACGATTATAATCTTTATCAGGTTCATATGAGACCAGTGTAAACCCCGGTTGGTTTTTGAGTGGGGCAACAATTCTCTCTATCTTATCTAAGTCACAGCCTTCTGAAAAGTTTGGAACACATTGTACAATTGGTTTCATTTTATTAACCCTCCTAAGCGGTATTTTTTTTTAACAATTTGTTTTATTGATGATTGTTTTGATGGATAAGGTAAGGTGATACATCCTGATTCAAGTTGATTGTAGTGGTGTGCTGTTTCGATTGCCGCGATGTTTTGTGCCCATGCTCGACGTGCAACACCACCCATAACATCAAACATCATTGCTGATGAAATGATTTGGTCCACACGTTCACTCCCATCAAGCACCAGTCCGTAACCACCGTTGATCGATTTACCAATACCAACACCACCACCATTATGCAGTGCAACAAGACTCATGCCCCTTGCGGCGTTTCCAGCATAAATATGGGTTGCCATTTCCCCCATAATATTCGACCCATCTTTAATGTTTGCGGTTTCTCTAAATGGACTGTCTGTCCCACCAGTATCATGATGGTCACGTCCTAACATAATTGGTCCAACTTCCTTGTTGCGCACCATGGCGTTAAATGCCAGCGCGATGCGTGTTCTTCCCCAAGCATCTTGGTATAAAATCCTTGCTTTAGTCCCCACAACAAGTGCATTTTTCTTTGCGTCTTTAATCCAGTTATAATTGTCTTGATCTTGAAAGCGACGTTTCGGATCAATTAATTGCATGGCCATTGCATCGGTTTTATCCAAATCGGTTTCTTTTCCGGATAAACAAACCCATCTGAATGGTCCATAACCATAATCAAACAAATAAGGACCCATAATATCTTCAACATAACTTGGCCAGATAAAACCATCCAAATCGTTACGTTTATTTTTGCAGATTTCAGTAATACCTGTATCATATATGGCCTTTAAAAAACTATTGCCATAATCAAAAAAGTAAGTGCCTTGTGCGACCAATGTTTGAATCACTTCGTAATGTTTTTTTAACCCTGAGTTAACCACTGCTAT
>SKFU01000004.1 GCA_007117835.1 Candidatus Izemoplasma sp.
AAGTCAGTGCTTCTGTCATTGATAAATTAAACCCATGGTGATCCATCACGGTTTTGTTGTAAACAACCATTTCTGTTGATTTAGCAAATGGCATTGAATACGTTAACCCGTCAAGATATTGCTGGTTTTCCGCTCTAAACCCATAAACAAAGTCATCAATATCGACACCATGTTCTGGATGCGCAATATAATCATCAAGTGGCACTAAAGCGTTCCCGTTAAGGTACTCAACAAAGTGATCGGGATAACCAAACACCATGGTTGGTGTGTTCCCTGCAACAATCGCTTGAATGGTTGATTCACGTAATCCATCATACCCACCTTGACCAAGTTGCGTAATGGTCACTTGTGGATACATATCTTCAAATGAATCAAACATCTCTTGTAATAATGCAGCATTCGCAGCACCAAATGCTGTCCATAATGTTATGTTAATTGGTTCATCTGGTAATTCATCAAGTACGTCTACAGTGGTTTCGTCACGGCCCCCGCCGCCTAAACATGCAGCCATAGTAAAGACAAAGATTAGTGCTAAAAATAATAAGAAACTTTTTTTCATTAACAATTCTCCTCCTTAAACTGTTGTATCTTTATTATAATTCTTTCTTGTTCAAAAACCTATATATCAAGGATAAGTTACGTAAAAACTACCCTTTGATACCACTTCGAGAAACACCACGCATAATGTACTTTTTCAGTAATAAAAATACAATCAATAGTGGTAACGTAACTAGCAATGCAGCCGCCATTTGTTCATTGTATTGAACAACGCCTGCTAAGTCATCCACGAATGCGTCGCGGAGTCCATTTGAAACCAATCTAAACTCTTCTCTTTGCGCAATTAAACGTGGCCAAATATAAGCGTTCCATGTCCCCATTGCATTTAAGATTGTAATGGTAATGATTGTAGGAATGGCAATTGGAACCATAACTTTCCACAAATATTGTAAGTCTTTAGTCCCGTCAACTTTTGCCGCATAATACAGTTCATTTGGAATTTGCTTAAACGTTTGTCTTAAAAAGAAAATATAGAAAATACTGGTCATAAACGGTAGTGTCATCGCTAACACTGCGTCCATGTAAGTTTGGTCTTGAATCCACCCTGCACGAACAACTGTTAAAAAGTTCGTAATAACAAACATTTCTCCAGGAATCATCATTGTTGCAATCAACAACATAAACAATAAATCACGACCCACAAAATTAAGTCTTGCAAAGGCAAATGAAGCAAACACAGTAGTAATTACTGTCCCAACTGTAGAAATAATTGAGACCAAAACGGTGTTTCCCATAAAGCGCGCAAAGGGTGCACGCTCTAGTGCTAAAGCAAAGTTAGAAAACTGCCAATTGATGGGGTTTATCCAAAGAATTGGTGGCGCTGTAAACACCTGTATTTCTGTCTTAAACGCTGTAAGTACCATCCAATAAAACGGTACGATAATAAAAACTGCGAACGCTACAAGCAAGGCGTAAACAATGCCTAAGCGTATGATGACTTTACGACGATTGGCTTTCTCGTCTCCGTACATTACGATATCTTTACTCATTGTCACACCTCCTTAATAATGCACACGTTTTTTACTGACTTGCATATTAATCAGTGTAAAAACGAGTGTAATTGAAAACAAGATAATTGAAGCCGCCGCTGCTTCACTTAGTGCACCAGGCACCCCAGAGCGATCCAGTGCATCGTAAACCAAGGCAACCACAGTAATTAATGCGCGGTCATTCCCTGCTGGACCTAAGCGTTGGCCAAACATACCAATAACTTCTGTATACGCCTTAAAAGCGCCAATAAATGATGTGATTGTTATGTAAAAAATCATTGGTGATAATAAAGGCACAGTAATTTTTCTAAAGATTCTAGAGCGTTTTGTCGAATCAACACGTGCTGCATCATAATACTGCTTGTCAATACTTTGTAACCCGCTCAAGAAAACCATAATTTTGAATGCCATACCACCCCAAACGACATAAACAAGCAATGAAAACATCGCGTGTCGCCATGTTGCGCCAAGGCCAACCCAGTTAACTGGGTTTAATCCAATCCAACCCATTGCTGTATTAATCAACCCGTAATCACGATTGAATAAAAACGCAAATGCCATACCAATCGCGATTGCGTTGGTCACATAAGGTAAGAAAAATATTGTTTGAAATGTTCCTCTTAACTTAACAATTGCATTCAACCAAACAGATACAAGCAATGCAATGACAACCGATACTGGCACCGATACAAATGTGATGAGCATGGTATTAATCATTGCCTGGGCAAAATTTTGGTTTCGAATAACGTGAACAAAGTTCTCTGTCAACGTAAACCCTTGGTAAGTCCCTTGTAAGTAATTAAAATCTTTTAATATCACTAAGAAGAACGCATTAAATATTGGATAAAATGTAAAGATGATGAGTAGCACCAGAGCGGGTGCTAAATAAAACCAGGCTTTTATGTTATGCTTTTCTTCTAACATTATTTCAAGACTTCTCCGGTCTTTTTATCAAATAAAAATAGTTTGTGTGGTTTCACGCTTAATTTAATGTTATCACCTGGTTTGATTTGCTCATCAGCATCAACGATTGCTCTAAATGTTCTTTTCTCATCCGTGTGCGGATCTTTAATAATGAGTGTTGTATCACGACCAATTGTTTCAACGAACTCTACGTGAGCTTGAAATGAAGAATCTTCTACAACTTTAAAGCCTTCAGGTCTAATACCCACAACGACTTCTTGATCTTTTAGCTTGCTTTTACCTAAATCAGCATCCCCAACATACAAGATACCACCTTTTATTTCACCATCAAAAATATTGATTGGTGGTGTCCCTAAAAACTTAGCCACAAACAAATTGGTTGGCACATCATATACTTCTTGTGGCGCACCTTTTTGTTGAGCAATACCTTCTTTCATTAATACGATTTCGTCACTGATACTCATGGCTTCTTCTTGGTCATGGGTAACAAAAATTGTTGTTATCCCTGTTTCCCTTTGAATGCGTTTAATCTCTTCACGCGTTTGTAAACGCAAACGCGCATCTAAGTTTGAAAGTGGCTCATCAAGCAGTAAAACACGTGGTTTTTTAACCAACGCACGGGCAATTGCAACACGTTGTTGTTGACCACCCGATAATTGAACAGGTTTACGGTTCATCAAGTTCCCGATACCGACAAGGTCTGCAATGTCTTGGGCTTGTTTTATTGCTTCTTCTTTAGGCACTTTTAAATTTTCTAATGGGAACATGATATTTTGTTGTACCGTCATGTGTGGATAAAGTGCATAGTTTTGGAAAACCAAGCCAATCCCGCGTTCCTCAGGTGGCACTGTCGTAACATCGTCGTCTCCAAAAAATATACTTCCAGCAGTCGGTTTAAGTAACCCTGAAATCATATATAATGTTGTTGACTTCCCACATCCAGATGGTCCAAGTAACCCAATCAACTTACCTGAGGGGATCGTAATATCAAGGTTATTAACCGCGATGGTCTCTTCTTGCTTTTTTGACTGGAAAACTTTCGTTAAATTGTTCAGTTTAATCTCCATTATTATATCGTCTCCTACTTCTTATGATTTTATTGCTTTTACAACACTTTAGTATACATTATGTAAGCCCTTTTTTCTAGACTATTTACAGTATTTTAACAATAAAATTATCGACCGGTTATTTACGGAAAAAAAAGGTCGAAACTTCATTCGACCTTTTATCCAAATATCCCATTTGTATATAGCAACCATAGCCCAAAAACTATCGCCGCTACAATAATTAGTTTCGATAGTTTTTTAGCCAACCCAAAGATGCCAATCACCAAGACAATATTTAATACAGCAATCCCTAAAGCTTGTTCTAAAAAGCTTAAATCTGAAACAAAGTTGTAGACCCAATCAATGTAATTTTGGGTCGGTAAAAATTGCTCAAAAAACTTAATGATATTTCCTATAATTGGTAAATTTTCGCCCATAACATCTCCTACTTTTTTTTATTTTTTGGTTCTATTTAAGAAACATTGTTAACGGTTTATTTTTTTTCGACCTTCTAGTGCCTTAAGTAACGTTATCTCGTCTGCGTATGCAATATCGCTACCTGCCGGTAACCCATGCGCAATACGTGTCACATTAATGTCTGTTTTAGAAAGCAAGTAATCGATATAAAGTGCCGTTGTTTCACCCTCGTCACTCAAATTAGTTGCCAAAATTACTTCTTTATGTCTTGGATCTTTTAACCGACTCAGTAACTCTTTTATCCTAATCTCTTCTGGGCCAATGCCGGCAGATGGCTTTATCACACCACCCAATACGTGGTATAGTCCTTTGTATGTTTTGGCATTTTCAATCACCAACACATCTTTGGCTTCTTCAACCACCAGTAATTGACTATGATCTCTATTTGAGTCACTACACACATAACATCGCTCTTCATCGGTCAAATTCCCACATTGAAGACATGGCTTGATTTCATCTTGAACACGTTTAAGTGTATCCCTAAACACATCATAATCGGTTGCTTGAAATCGATCTAATGTAAACAACGCATAGCGTTCCGCAGTCTTTTTGCCAATGCCTGGATACCGTCTAAACTGATCAATCAATAGTTGTAAAGCTTCAGGGTATTTCATCGTTAGAACATGCCTGGTAAGCCTTGTGAGAATTGTCCCATGGTCGCTTCGGTTTCATCATCTATTTTTTGCATACAGTCGTTAGTCGCAGCGGTAATCGTATCTTGTAAAATCTCGATATCTTCTGGCAGTTCAAAACTCTCTTGATCAATCAAAATCTTTTGCATAACTTTAGCACCGTTATATTCAACTTTAACAGCACCACCACCGGCAGTCCCATAAAAAATCGATGCTTCAAGTTCTCTTTGGGCTTTAACCATATCTTTTTGCATTTGTTGTAATTTTTTAATCATTGATGGGTTCATAACACTAGTCTCCTTTCTTGACTTTAACGATATCACCAAACAAATCTTTTGCGGTTTTCACATTTTCACTGATGACATCTTCATAAGATTCTTTTTCTTCTGGTATTTCTTTTAAGCGTGAATCTTCAATCGGGCTTAATGTGATAAAATCATCGTCGGTTGTTTTTGCCCGGAATTTTTTGATGAACTCAGCGCTTACTTTTTTCCAAACATTAATGGGTAATGCCATGAATAACATTTTACGCCCGTAATAGTCTTCGAGTACTTCGATAATTTTACGTTTAACATCCGGTTTCATTAAGCGGTTACATGTCGCCGCAGAATCATAAGATACAATTAACATCGCACCGTTTGTTGCAACCAAATCACCATCCGTGATTAATTTTGCATAATTCGCTCTTTCCTCATCAATAAACCGCTCAATGTCATACCATTTTTGGACCATTTCGATTTTAACTTCGCGGTCCCCTGTATTCAGTACATCCTCAACAAAACGAATATCATAAGTGCGGTATTGCTTTGCTTCGTATTTTTTGTATAGCTTAACATACGGACTTTCCTGAGCAATGGGTTGTTTAGGTACGTCGATTTTTGGTTGGGGTGGCACGGGTTGTTTTTCTGTTTCATCGAGAGTATCACTTTCATTGACAACCGGTTTGGTGTCTGGTGATGATTGAACAATGTCATCAAAGACAGAACGTACAACATTTTGTCCTTCATCTTTTTTTGCTTCAATGCGATTTTGAAGGTTTTCAATCTGGTTTTCGAGTGTCTTGACTTTCTCCGTCAAACGCATCATTGATTCCCGCATAACAACATCTTGCTTGATCGTGACATCAAGCATCTTAATAAAGGCGAGTTCTAAATATAACTTGCCTTGTGATGCTAAGCGCATGTCTTGTTTTGCTTGGTTTAAGATGTCTAAATAATGAAAAACCATCGGGTTACTTAACGCATCCATTATCTTCTCAAACGCCGGTTTTTCAAATAAGGATTTGCCTTCTTTAGAGTGGGTGTTTTTAACCACCAATATATCACGATAAAATACAATTAAATCATCGATAAACCGGTGACTTTCTTTACCTTCAGATAGTAACTGGTCTAATATTTCCATGGCTTTGATAATGTCAGATGCTTGTATAGCCATAGCAATCTCAATCATCGCATCATCCGTAATTGATCCTTGAATGGCGTGAACATCATTGACTGTAATCATCTCATTTGAGTAAGAGACAACTTGATCTAAAAGACTGATTGCATCACGCATCCCGCCCTCTGCACTTTCAGCGATAACACGCAACGCTTCGGGCTCAATATCTAGTGATTCTTTATCGACAATTTCATTCAACCTAGTTAACATTTCTTTTGTATGGATACCTCTGAAATCAAATCGTTGACAGCGGGAATGTATCGTTGCCGGAATTTTATGCGGTTCAGTGGTAGCCAAAATGAAAATCACATGTTTTGGTGGTTCTTCTAATGTTTTAAGTAATGCATTGAACGCACCAATAGATAACATATGAACCTCATCGATAATGTATACTTTGTATTTTCCATGGCCTGGTAAATACTTCACTTTATCTCTAAGTTCACGAATTTCATCAACACCATTATTACTTGCTGCATCAATCTCAATAACATCGTTGATAATATTTTGATCAATCCCTAAACACAAATCACATTGGTTACACGGATTGGCAACTGGGGCATGTTCACAGTTTACCGCTTTAGCGATGATTTTAGCAATACTTGTTTTTCCTGTGCCACGTGGCCCACTAAACAAATAGGCGTGGGAAAGCTTTCCTTTTTCAAGGGCATTTTTAAACGTTTTAGTAATGTGTTCTTGGCCAGCGATTTCATCGAAATCGCGGGGTCTATAGGTTCTATATAAAGCAGTGTATGCCATAAAAATCCCCTCCTTTACTGTGTTTTATCAGCGTGAATCGATTGGCCCTCTTGAATAATGATTTCAATGACTTTTACTGTTGGGTCATCTGCCTTAAAACGTTCACGAATACCATCATAATTCAAAGCAGATGTTTCTCCTTCTGTAACGATGGTATAAATATCTGATAACGCTTTTTGAAATTTAAGATTTTCTCTTAAGTTCTTAAAATCCTCTTTTTCATAACCCAAAGTTTTATGCACCACATCTGCGACACGATGATTAAAATCGTCCACCGAATGACGCTTTCTATGTTTGCGTGTTAGTACCCATAACATCAGTTCGTAAGCCACCAATAATGTTGTGATTAAAACCGTTAAATACCATAAATTTTCAATCGTATCAATAAGCGCCGTTTGATACCGTATCAACTCATAAACACCATACAATATAATCATGATCCATGTGATTAAAAACGCACCACCAAAATAGATTATTTGCTTCTTAAAGTTCTTATTAAACATAAAATATCACCTATTGAATATTATACAACAAAACAACACAATATGATATAATTAATTCAGGTGATAACAATGAAAAATGATACCATTGCAGCAATTTCAACCGCCTTAGGACAAGGCGCCATTAGCATTATTCGAATGAGTGGACCCGATGCTTTAAATATCATAAAAAAAGTGTTTTTGGGTCGTGATTTAGCGAACGTAAACTCCCATACAATTCATTATGGTAAAATCCATGACCAAACTCAAATCCTCGATGAAGTCTTAGTAAGCGTCTTTAAAGCGCCTAAGACTTTTACCAAAGAAGACATCGTTGAAATCAATACACACGGTGGTGTTTTCGTCGCACAAAAAGTTCTTGAAACCTTATTAAAAAATGGTGCGCGCATCGCCGAAAACGGCGAGTTCACTGAACGTGCTTACTTAAACGGCCGAATTGATTTAACCCAAGCTGAGAGTGTGATGGATATGATTGAAGCACGCTCAAATTTAAGTCTCGCATTAGCAAACAAAGGCTTAGAAGGAAAACTTTACCAACTAATTTTACGCTTGCGTGAGCAATTGTTAACCATCATTGCGACCATCGAAGTGAACATTGATTATCCAGAGTACGATGATGTTGAGCAATTAACGACAGCGGTTTTACTCCCAAAATCAAAGGCCCTCTTAGAAGAAGTTGTTGAACTATTGAAAACAGCGGATACTGGCCAGGTGATTAAAGAAGGGGTAAAAACAGCAATCATTGGACGCCCTAATGTTGGGAAATCAAGTTTGTTAAACGCATTACTTAATGAAGAAAAAGCGATTGTGACTGAATATCAAGGTACCACACGTGATATCGTCGAAGGCACAATTTCTATCGGTGGTATTATTCTTCATTTAATTGATACTGCAGGCATTAGAGAATCTGACGATGTGATTGAAAAAATCGGTATTGATAAAGCCAAAGCTGTGATTAATGAGGCAGAACTAATCTTGTATGTCCTTAATAATAACGAGCCTTTGACAGAAGAAGATTGTCAATTACTCGATCTCACTGAACATAAAAAAAGGTTAGTCATTATTAATAAAATTGATTTAGAAAGTAAAATCAATCGCACTTTCGACAACAGTGTCGCCATTAGTGCATTGAATCGCACGAACATTGACCTTTTAGAACAACACCTTCAGCAATTGATACTAAAAAGTGCCCCCTTTACCACACACCAAGTCTATTTATCTAATGCCAGACATATCGGACTCATGACTCAAGTAAAGTCATACTTAGAAGATGCGATTCATACAGCGTCAAATCATTATCCGGTAGACATGGTTGAAATTGATTTAAAAATGGCCTGGGAATCACTGGGTGAAATCATTGGAGATACGAAAGATTCTGCATTACTCGACGCGTTGTTTTCTCAATTTTGTTTGGGTAAATAAAAAAACACAAATTGTGTTTTTTTATTATTCATCAAAATGGTATCTAATCCCCGACTTCTTCCAAGAAATAATGTGATCAAGATGAACATTGGCCGCGGCCCGAAAAATAGATTTATCGATTTCTGGATTAATTGTTTTCAGTGTCTCTATTAGTGTTTTTATTTCTGCTCTTTTAGATTCAACTTCTTTTGCAGCAACAGCACAGCCACAATCAATGGCATCCACGTTGTTTTTTTCCATGATCTTAATAATGCTTTTTTCTTTAATAAAATACATTGGCCGTATCAATGTGATGCCTTCAAAGTTACGGCTTTTTATTTTGGGCAACATTGTTTTAAAACTTCCTGTATAAAACAAATTAAGTAGTGTTGTTTCAATCACATCATCATAATGATGCCCAAGCGCAAGCTTATTGCATCCATATTTTTCTGCAACACTATACAAAAACCCACGACGCATTCGTGCACACAAATAACACGGATCATCTTTCGCGATATTATTAATCACTTTAAATACATGATAAGGTTCAATATTCAAAGGAATCCCTAATCGTTCACTTGTCTTTTGAATTTTGTGAAGATTTTCTTTAGAATAGCCCGGATCCATCATCACAAACACCACTTCAAAGTCAACCATTGGATGTTTGGTCAACTCTTGAAATAGCTTCGCCATTAGAAATGAGTCTTTTCCACCGCTTATTGCCACAGCAATTTTATCGTTATCATCAATCATTTTAAATGTTTTAAGGCCTTTAACAAAACGGCTCCAAATGTCTTTGCGATACATTTTAATAATATCATGTTCTATGTTAAGATGGTCTAATTGCATTGTTATTCACCCCAATAGTTACACTATATCAGAAAATGATAGACTTTCAAATGAACTTATAATAATAAAAAATAATTATCTTGAATTAATGGTAATTACAATGTATAATGTAGTTATAAATAAGAAAGAGAGGTGAATGTATGACGTTTGAATGGACATCCAAAAAACCCAATGCTGGTATCGCGACTCTGTATGAGTCAAACATTACTTTAAACAAAACAGCAAGCAGTCATTTTGACCATGCTTACAGCGTTTTGCTTGGGATTGATTATGACACAAAAAGGATTGCAATAAAGCCGTTAACCAAGCAAGAAACTGAACGTGGTGCAGTCCCTGAAGAAAAGCGTCATAAAATTACAGTACGCCAAAGTTATGCTCGTGTGTGCAACAAAAGTTTTATGAAAGCGGTCTCTGAACTGGCAAACATTGATCTTATTGACAATAACGCCTATAAGTTTCCGACTTCATGGAGTGCTAAAGATCAAGCGTTAATCATTGATCTCAATCACATATTGGAGGTGTTGAGCTAATGGCACTGAGTGATTATTTTATTCTAATTTGGTTTGTCATCGTTATCATTTCAGCGATTATTGAGATTACAACAATGGATTTAACTAGTGTATGGTTTAGTATCGGTGCTTTAATTGCGTTTATACTGTCAATATTCAGTGATAATATTCTCTTACAAGTCATGGTTTTCGTGGTCATTTCAGTTATCTTGTTGTTCAGTGTGCGTCCGATTGCAAAAAATTACTTCCGTACTAACCTCATTAACACAAATGCAGACCGGTTGGTTGGTAAAACAGCCATTTGTACAAAAGAAATCCGTGCTGGAGAACGTGGAGAAGTTAAAATTGATGGTAAGTTTTGGACCGCAGTTACATCGAATGATGAACACATCATGGTCGAGCAAAAAGTCGAGGTTTTAGCCATTGAAGGGGTTAAATTGATTGTGGTGAAACGATGAGTGCTGGCTTTTTTAGACGCCTAGCAAGTTTCATGATTGATTTTTCTATCTTACTTATTATTGCAATCACTATTTTTCGTTTAATCGGCGGTCCTGTCATTAGAAACAGTATTGACGATTATCAAGAAGCACGGACTGCGTTTGATTTAGGTCGCGCAGAGTATAATCGCAAGGTGAATCAAGTATATGATCGCTATGAAGCAGGGGTTTATAGCGAAACTGAGTATGAACAACGTTTAAATGAACTGCAAACTACCTTTGATCAAACATACTATGATGAAAGTCAAATTGTTTACCGTTATTGGATTATTAGTTTTATTTTTAACGCCCTAATATTAACCACCAGTAATTATCTTTATCAAGGTGTTACTAAAGGTTACACTTTAGGTCGAAAGACGTTAAAACTGAGATTTAGCGGTCCTGTAAACTGGTGGACATTGTTTATTCGAGAAGTATTATGGAAGTCGTTTTTCTGGGTTTTCACCTTTTCTTTCGGTGTCGTCATTGATTTTATGCTTATGGCGTTTACCCGTAACCATAAAACCTTGCGTGATTATACTTCTGGTATACGTGTGATTTTAGAAGACGTTGTTTACCCGTTTTAATGAAAAACTATAAAAAATAAATTGGAGGCATTATATGATTAATTTTGGAACTGTATTAGCCATTGTTATTGTGATTGTTGTTGTTGGTTACATTGCAACACGTTTTACTATTGTTACACAAGCCAATCGTTTTATCGTTGAGCGTTTGGGTGGGTATTATGCTACTTGGGATGTTGGTATTCACTTCTTAGTGCCATTTATCGATCGCATTAAGCAACGCGTATCGATTAAAGAACATGTTGTTGATTTTGACCCACAACCCGTCATTACTAAGGATAATGTTACGATGCAAATTGATACGGTGGTATTTTATCAAATCACTGATCCTAAGTTGTTCACCTATGGTGTCAACTTCCCGATTAAAGCGATTGATAACTTAACATCAACTACACTCCGTAATATTATTGGTGATTTAGAACTTGATGAATCACTCACATCACGTGATCATATCAATGAAAAAATGCGTGGTATTTTAGATGAAGCCACCGATCCATGGGGCATTAAAATTAATCGTGTGGAAGTTAAAAACATTATTCCACCTAAAGATATTCGTGAAGCCATGGAAAAACAAATGCGTGCCGAACGTGAAAAACGTCAAGCCATTTTGATTGCTGAGGGGAACAAACGTTCTGCAATCTTAAACGCTGAGGGTGAAAAAGAATCTCGAATTTTACGCGCAGATGGTGAAAGACAAACACGTATTTTAGAAGCGACAGGTAAAGCAGAAGCAATTATTAAAGTGCAAACTGCAACCGCTAAAGGTATTGAGTTGATTAAAAGCGCCAAAGCAGATGAAGCGTTCTTACGTTTAGAAGCGTTTAAAGCAATGGCTCAAATAGCTGATGGCCAAGCGACTAAATTAATTATTCCTTCAGATATGCAAGGTATGGTCGGTATGGCATCAACGCTGGCTGAAGCATTCAACCTTGAGTCTGGTGATAAGAAAATCCCGCTTAAAAAATAATATCAAACAAAAATGGTGAGCCAAATCGCTCACCATTTTTTTATTGGGTTAAAAATCACAATGCCTTGGTGTTCTTGGAAATGGTATAACATCACGTATATTCTCGATGCCGGTAATATACATTAACATACGCTCAAATCCTAAACCAAACCCTGCATGCGGGGTAGAGCCATACCGTCTTAAATCAAGATACCAATCCAACTCTTTTGGGTTAATGCCCATAGATTCCATGCGCTCAATCAAAAATTCGAGTCGTTCTTCTCTTTGGCTTCCACCAATCAGTTCACCCGCACCAGGGACGAGTAAATCCATGGCCGCAACCGTTTCTTGATCGTCGTTCAGACGCATATAAAAGGCTTTGATATGCTTGGGCCAATCCGTAACAAACACTGGGCCTAGAAAATGATTGACAAGATATTTTTCATGTTCTGTGGCTAAATCTGCATCATAATTTGGTTCAAACGTAAATGTTTCTTTTGCTTGTTTTAAAACATCAATGGCTTCTTTGTGTGTAATTCTAACAAACGTCTTATCACACACGGATTGTAGCTGTTGGATTAAACCTTTTTTAACAAAACGATCGAAAAACGCCATTTCTTGTGGTGCATGTTGCATCACGTATTTTATGATATACCGAACCATTTCTTCAGCTAAGTTCATGTCGTCTTCTAAATCTGCAAATGCAATTTCGGGTTCAATCATCCAAAACTCACTGGCATGGGTTGTTGTATTTGATTTTTCAGCACGAAAAGTTGGTCCAAACGTATACACTTGTTTAAACGCTTGTGCAAAAGCTTCTGCTTGTAATTGCCCTGAAACTGTCAAGTTTGTGGCTTTTCCAAAGAAATCTTCGGAATAATCAACACAATTATCTTTTGTTTTAGGCACTTGATTTAGGTTTAGGGTGGTTACTTTAAACATTTCTCCCGCGCCTTCTGCATCACTCCCTGTGATGATTGGACTTGCGACATAAACAAAGTGGCGTTCTTGGAAAAACGTATGAATGGCGTGGGTGAGTAAACTACGGACTCTAAACACCGCAGAAAACAGGTTTGTTCTCATTCTTAAATGGGCGTTCTCTCTTAAAAATTCACGCGAATGTCTTTTGGGTTGAATCGGATAATCTTCTAAAGAATCACCCACGAGCACAATCTGTTTTGCGTGAATTTCAAAGGGTTGTTTTAAATGTGGTGTTAACACCACATTGCCTTCAACCTCAATACTCGATCCAATACGCATTTTTTGAATTTGTTTAAACATCGGCAATTGTTCTTCGTAAACAATTTGAAGTGTTTCAAAAAAAGTCCCATCGTTTAAATCGATGAATCCAAATGCTTTTTGGGCACGATGATTACGAATCCACCCTTGCAACGTCACTGTTTTTTGATCTTTGTCTTCGAATGTTTCATACAACGTTCTTACTGTTAATTTCATGGTTTTCTCTCCCTTTATAAAAAAATCGTCCTAAAAAAATATAAGGACGAATCAATATCCGTGGTACCACCTTAGTTCTAGTTACCTAGCACTCATAACCCTTTAACGCAGAGATACGGATGGGTCTACTTAATTTCTTCCATCACTCCTGGTGTTTTTCATTGTAAAGCGGATTATCTAGCTTACACCGTCCTAGACTCGCTCAAAATCGCAGTTACAACTACTTTTCCATTCATCGTTTTATACACCTATTATAAGATAATCATTTGCTTTGTCAATACAATGTCGTGGATAATCGATTGACAATCTTTAAGCGATAATCTAAGATAGGGGTATCTCTTAATGAAATGGGTGAAACAATGGAACAAAAAAGTATAAAAGGTGAACGATTTGGCGCGGCACTTATCGATTACATGATTTTTTCATTTATCGGTTCTATCCCTGCAGTGGCCTTTATTCCATTGGTTGGATTTGAGGCATTTTTAGGCTGGTTTCTCAACAGTAGTTTTGATGATGTTCCAGAGAACTTCGTTCTATACAGTATTCTTACAGCCATAACAACTCTGATTATAGGTTTAATTCTCTATGTCTTGATTCCTACTAATAAGAATGGACAAACACTGGGCAAAATGATGTTAAAAATTAAAGCGGTGACCCTTGACAATCAAAACCCTTCAATCGCAATTCACGCTTTAAGAGCCATCATGTTGTGGAGTGCTTATTTAAACATTCCGTTATTGTTGTTGTTGCCGGTAAACTACTTTGCATCATCTTTGCTGATGAGTGGTGTTGGTTTTATGACTGGTGCTTTGACCCTCGTCTCAGCGATTATGATTTTAGCAAACCAAGATGGTCGTGGTCTCCATGATAACTTGGCAAAAACACGTGTTGTAAGCACGGTAATACCAGTATTTGATGATGTGCTCGATCAAAAATATGATTCTAAAGAGGATTTCCTTGCAGATTTTGATGATGACGATCCTTGGAATAAGTAATTTAAACCCTAAAAAATAATGAGGCCAATGATTGTAGTCATTGGCCTTTTTTTAATGTTTCGGTTCGAATAATTTACTTAACGGTTTGTCTTGAACAATATTAAGTATCCCTTTGCCCAATAACTTAGCGACGCTAAGTTGCTTAATTTTCGGAGACTGTTTTTCTTCTGTTAATTCAATCGTGTTTGTACATATGAGTTCCTCAATTGGACTATCATTGATACGTTGAATCGCTGGACCTGATAAAACCGGGTGGGTACATGCAGCAAATACCGCTTTAGCCCCCGCAGCCATCAGTGCTGATGCTGCGGTGGTTACAGTCCCGGCAGTATCGATTAAATCGTCTATGATAATCGCAACTTTTCCTTGAACATCACCAACAATACCCATAATTTCAACTTCATTCTCTTTTGGTCGCCTTTTATCAATAATGGCGATGGGTGCATGCATTGCATTACCCATTTCTCTTGCTCTAACAGCGCCACCATGATCAGGCGATACGATAACAATTTCTTGTCCGTTCAATTTTTCAGTAAAATATTCAACTAAAATAGGCATGGCCTTAAAATTATCGATTGGTATATCAAAAAATCCTTGTATCTGCGCTGCGTGTAAATCCATTGATACCACGCGAGTTGCACCCGCAGTTTCAATTAAGTTTGCTACCAACTTAGCGCTGATTGGTTGTCTTGAAGCAGCTTTTCTATCTTGCCTAGAATAACCATAGTAAGGCATAATAACATTAATATTTTTCGCCGATGCTCGCTTTAAAGCATCAATCATTATTAACAGTTCCATCAAGTGCTCATTGACTGGTGCTTGCGTTGGTTGAATCACAAAAACATGATGTCCTCGAACCGTTTCTTCAATATTTAGTTTAATTTCACCATCAGCAAAACGACCGACTTCACACTGGCTGAGTGATATTTCAGTGTATGCTGAAATTTCTTCTGCTAGCTTTTTGTTTGCGTTAAGTGCAAATAACTTAATTTTATGCCCGTTAAACGTTGCCATGATAGCCTCCTATTTTCGTAGTGTTCAATTTCATTATACGTGAAATGTGCGCAAAATAAAATGCAACTTTAATAAAAAAGTTGCACTTATGTTCTATGCTTCATCTTCGAGATTATTATATGCTTCAATCACTACGGTTTCAATGTGATTTCTGGTTTCTTGATTAATAGGATGCGCAACATCTTTAAATTCACCATTCGGCATTTTACGACTCGGCATCGCTACAAATAAACCATCTTTCCCATCGATAACACGTAACTCATGAACAACGAAACAGTCATCAATAGTGATAGCCGCAATCGCTTTTAGACGGTTTTCTCCATTGAATTTTTTAACTCTGACGTCCGTAATATTCATCGTTCCACCCCGCATTTTGTTGTCACAACCTTGTTATGCATTGAATTATACCATAAGAAATATTGATTTTCAATTTATTTTTGTGTTACTTGGCTTGATTAGTGAATTTTAGTCAATGTGACTTGATGATCACTTGGAAGAGCATTCATCATTTCTTGTAAGTGTTTTACGTTTGAGCCGAAGACCACAAAGGTCGGTCCAGAGCCTGACATAATTACCCCGGTTGGTTGATAAGATAAAATGCTCCGTTTTGTTTCTTCTACCAATGGATAGCGTTTGAAGGTAAAAGGTTCTAACGCATTATAAAGTGCATTAATCATAAGTGGGATGTTGCGATTGTAAATGGCGTTTGTCATTGTGGTAATCTTTTTAGATTCAATCGCGGCCATATCGACACTCTCAAACACTGATTTAGTACTGACATATATTGGGGGCGTGACTAAAAGTATGGTTTGCTTAAGTTTGTGCTTCAAAAAGAAAAGTTGTTCACCTTTCCCCCGCGCAATACACAATTGGTTATAAACACAATACGGCACGTCTGAACCAAGTACTTCACCAATCTCTGCCAATTCTGTATTGGGAATTTTTAACTTAAACAAGCGATTCATACCTCTTAACGTTGCGGCAGCATCTGCACTTCCACCAGCAAGACCCGCAGCAATAGGAATTTTTTTTTCCACATAAACATCAATTCCCATAGTGATATTATACCGTTCCATCATCAGTTTTGCGGCGCGATAAATTAAGTTATCTTCTAACTGTTCTGTCATTTTAACATCCGCGTGAATCTGAATTTTATCATCTTTTCTTTTACTGATTTTCAGTACATCGTAAATACCTATAGGTGCCATTACAGATTCTAAATTATGGTATCGATCTTCTCTTTTTCCTAAAACATCCAAAAACAGATTAACTTTGGCATACGCAATCTCTTTTACCATTTCATCATTCCTTAATTGTGACAAATTTCTCTTTATCTGTTCATTATATCATAAAACAAACACGAAATCCCATATAATTGATCGACACTTAAACTTTCTGCGCGACAATTTTTTAGGTGCCCTGCATTTGAAATTTGATTTTCTATGATTGATTTATCTAGCCCATACGCTGCATGAATATTATTTACTAATGTTTTTCTTCGTTGTTTAAATGCTTGCTTAATAAACTGAAAGAAAAATTGTGTCATTGTGTCATCTAATCGCACATTCTGATCCACATCTAACGATATAACGGCACTATCGACATTGGGTTCTGGTATAAACGCCTGTCTTGGCACCTTAAATAAATACCGTGTTTTGGTTCGGTATTGCATCGCAACACTAAGCGCATTATAATCTTTAGTACTCACGCTTGCAGTAAATCTTTTGGCAACTTCATATTGCATCATCACAACATAACGGGCAATGATGGATGATTCTTCAAGACATTTGAATAAAATAGGTGTTGTAATGTAGTATGGTAAATTGGCGATTAAGATTACTTTTTTATTACTAAAATGCGTTTTAATATCCTCATCTAGATTACGATTAAGGATATCATCATGGATTAACTTAAAATGATCGTGATGTGAGAATCGATCGTTAAGTATTGGAATAAAACTTGCATCAATTTCATAGGCCATGACAGCGCCTGCATTTTGCAATAAATAATGTGTCAAACTGCCAAGACCTGGACCGACTTCAATCACTAAGGTCTCTTTATCGATTGTTACAGATTCAATGATTTGGTTTAGCATACGATCATCAATCAAGAAGTTTTGTCCTAAGTGTTTCCGTATTTTAATGTTTTTATCTTTTAATAATTGTGTCACAATTTGTTTCGTGGTTTGATTCATACAATGACCTGCCTTAAAGCATCAATGGGGATGCCAAATAGATTTAGTCTTTTATACATGGTTTTAGCATTACACTTTCCAATATTAAAATGTTCACTCACGATTTCTCTTTTACTTTGGGCATTATCGGTACCATTGAGACCCAGTGCATTAAACTCTTTTTTTGTAATTGTTTCACGTGAAACATCACTGTGCAATACCTGCTCAAGCGCTTCTTTAATGACTTGGGAAGATGCATGTTCAACCCCAACTTTATTGCCTGCTTTATTCATGCAATCTTTAGTTCTTAAAAACACATGGTCTGTTTCACCAATATATTGGTTAATCGCATGACGAATCTTATCACCGGGTGCATCTGGGTCTGTCAAGATGATAATGGTATGCAACTGATTAATCTCTTTTAGCAGCGCTAACGTTTCTAAGGTTAAAGCACTGCCTTGGGTCGTGATGATATGAACATTGGGATAAATTGAATTAATTTTTGCTTGATCGTGCCTGCCTTCAACCACAATAACACTATGTTTATTCATTGTAATTACCCTGTTTTTGGTGTTGGAATAACCCCAGTTTCGATTCGTCTATAATCATGTTAACGCGTTGGTTTTTCACTGTGATTATCTGATTTCCCGCATCGGCAGCTTCACCATCAATATTCCATTTCTTAGGGTGGGTTGTCAACACCATTATTTCTTGGGTAGTCATTCTTTTTACAAACGGTATTTTTTTAATTCTAAAAATAAATGACAACGCGTATATTACATTGTTTAGTAGTGGGATATACGGATATAATATGACATCTATTTTACCATCATCTAATACAGGGTTTTTAACCAATTTAAAACTTGCGACTCGACTGGAATTTAGGATAATCATCAACGAATAATACCCTTCGAAAGTTTTGTCACTCGTGATAATTTTAGCTTTAATCATTGGGATTGTAAAAAACTGTTTAACCCCGACCAAAATATAGGCAAAGTAACCAAAAATTTTCTTTAACTTAGAATGGGTAATATAGCTAATATCAACATAGTTCCCAAGTGCTGTGACATAATTAAAATGCCCGTGACTACTGTGACCTATATCCATTGATACTTTAATGCCTGTTTCAATGATTTTCAGTGCTTTATCGATATTTTTAGGTATCCCTAAAGTCTTTGCAAGATCACACGATGTCCCTGAGGGGATATACCCTATGGTTGGTTTATAACTGGTTTCAGCAATTCCGTTTACAATTTCATTCATTGTCCCATCACCACCACTGACTACCAATAAATCAACGCGGTCATACGAGACTTTTTTTGCGAGTTCAGTTGCGTGCATTGGGTACTGGGTGCGTTCAATGTTACACGTGAAACCTTGCTTATTTAACCGTTCAACCACATGGGGAATGTGCTGCTCAAATGTTTTTTTTCCACTCATCGGATTATAAATAATGGTGCATCTTTTCATGGTTTCACCCCTTCTCGGTGAGCCTTTAGTTATGCATTCAACGTTTGTGCGGCAGTAATGATGGCTGTATTGTAAACATCGTCAACCGAACAACCTCTGGATAAATCATTGACGGGTTTATTTAGCCCTGCCAGTATGGGTCCTATGGCTTCAAAATTACCCATTCTTTGAGCAATTTTATACCCTATGTTTCCAGAGTTTAAATCTGGAAAAACAAATGTATTTGCTTGACCTGCAACATTACTTTCTGGAAATTTTTGTTTGCCTACACTGGGTACAAAAGCAGCATCAAACTGCATTTCTCCATCGATTTTTAGTGTCGGCGCTTTTATTTTTGCAAGACGTGTTGCTTCTTGAACTTTTTTAGTCTCCTCAGACACTGCACTGCCGCGTGTTGAAAATGAAAGCATCGCAACCTTTGGTTCAATACTAAAAACTTTTGCGGCCACCGCACTTTCTATCGCGATGTCTGCCAAAGTCTCGGCATCAGGATTCGGATTAATGGCACAATCAGCCATAATGTATTTTTCATCGTCTCTTAACATTAAAAAATACCCAAATGTCTTTTGAATACCTGGTTTGGTTTTAATGATTTGTAACGCCGGTCTTACGGTATCTCCGGTTGAATGGATGGCCCCACTTACCAAGCCGTGTGCCCTATCCATATGAACGAGCATTGTCCCAAAATAGTTCGGGTTTTTTAGTAATTGATCCGCCTCTAATTCGGTTATTTTTCCTGCACGTCTTGCGAGCAACTCTCGTTTCATTTCTTTGAGTAAATCAGGGTTGTTCATATCTATCCATTCACACGCTGATATATCTGCAGTAATGGTTTTTTTATCTCCTAAAATAATGGGGTGAATGAGTGTCTCTTTCCCTAATTTTTGTGCTGCCTCAACAATTCTTGAATCGTTACCTTCAGGAAATACAATGCGTATATTTTTTCCTATAATTTTTGCTTTTAGCTCGGCCATAATATTTGCCATGATATCACTCCTTGTCACAAGTATTATAGTTTATTTTCGCGTTTTTGCAATTAAAGATGGGTCATTGTTTTTATCCATGTTAAAATAGGGTTGGGTGATATTTATGGGAAAGATTAATACGTTGTTATTTGATTTGGATGGTACCTTAATCGATACCAATGAAATTATTATTAAAAGTTATTTGCATGCATTCCAAAAACACTTGCCAGATGTTATCATTAATCGGCAAACGATTATCGACCATATCGGTCCTACTTTAGAACAGACTTTTAGTTTGTACACGAATGATTTGTGCACTGTTCAAACCCTGATTGAGACCTATAGAACCTATTATTCAGCACATGAACACGAATACTTTTCACTCTATCCTGAAGTTATTGAAACATTAGAAAAACTTTCTAATATGGGTTTAAATTTAGCTATTGTCACCAGTAAGTTTAAAACCGCTGCATGGCCTAGTTTTGTCCATTTTGGACTTGATCGTTATTTTGATGTTTTTGTTTCTTTAGATGATGTTACACATCCGAAACCAGATGCTGAACCTGTTCTTAAAGCCCTGAGTCAGTTTTCTAATGTTGAAAGTGCAATCATGATTGGTGATAACCACGGTGATATTCTTTCGGGCATAAATGCGGGTATTTTAAGTGCTGGTGTTGCTTGGAGTATAAAGGGAGAAAACCACTTAAGACAAGTCAGTCCCAATATTATTTTTGCTTCAATGGCTTCGATTCTTGAGTGGGTCAAAAAAATAAATAAGGAGGGTTAACAATGGCTTGTATTTTTTGTCAAATCATAGAAGGTAAAATTCCTTCATATAAGGTGTATGAAGATGATAATGTTTATGCTTTTTTAGACATTACTCAAGGCACGAAAGGGCACACATTAGTCATCCCAAAAAAACATATTGAAAACCTATATGCCCTGGATGATACAATTGCTAAAGAGGTCTTTAGTGCTGTCCCTAAGGTTGCGAATGCCTTGAAAAAAGCGTTCAATCCGATTGGGTTAAACTTAATTAACAATAATGATAAACCCCATCAAACTGTTTTTCATTTTCATGTTCACTTAATCCCTAGGTATCCTGATGATGGTATGCAGTTATCGACACTAAATCATCAAGAAACCTTGACGCAATCTGATTATATTGAAATTCAAGATGCGATTAAACGCGCTTTTAAATAGTCTCCCGCTATGCCAATAAAAAAAGTTACCTCACTACACTTTGTAGTTTGGTAACTTTTTTACGTGGATTATTTTTTATGTATTATCTGGGTTAAATAATTCAGTAAGTGTTTTAACAAGGCGACCTGTCGCACCTGTTTTTTCTTGATACGCTGCACCCGCAATATCGAAATGGATCCACGGCGTTTTTTCATCCACAAATCGCTCTAAGAATGCAGCCGCAGTAGAAGCGCCTGCCAAACGTCCACCACTGTTTTTGATGTCAGCACTAAAGCTTTTGATCGCTTTGTGATGACCTTCAGAAATCGGCATATGCCAAATTTTTTCTAAGTTTATCTCGGCGATATTTAAGACTTTATCTAAAAACGCTTTTTGATTGGTAAAAGCGCCTATATGCTCTTCGCCCAATGCCGCAACGATGGCACCCGTAAGTGTTGCCACATCAATCATTTGAGTGGCACCTTCTTTTTGAGCATACCAGAGTGCATCAGCCAGTGTTAAGCGGCCTTCGGCATCAGTTGAGATAATTTCTATCGTCAGTCCATTCGCGGCTTCAATGACATCGTCTGGAACAATCGCATGATCGCCGATACGGTTGTCGGTTGCGGCGATAATAACCATGACATTTTTGGGGTATTTTAAATGGGCAATTGCTTCAATGGCACCAAGGACTGTTGCCGCACCACCCATATCCATTTTCATCGTCACCATAGACGTTGATGGTTTAAGTGAGTATCCCCCTGTATCAAACATGACTCCCTTACCAATTAAAGCTGTTTTTTCAGCACTATTTTTGTCACCTATATATTCTATATGGATGAGTACTGGTGGTTCTATACTGCCTTTGTTCACTGCAAGAAAAGCACCCATATTCATGGCTTGAATGGCCTCTTTTTCTAACACTTTAACCTTGATACCTTCAATCCGTTCCAAGTCTTTTGCATAGCGCGCTAAATCTGAGGCTTTTAAATGACTATATGGTGTGTTCACAAGTTCTTTAGTGTGATTCATTGCTTCGGCAATAATGAGCCCTTTTTCAGTGGCTTTGATAACTTTTTCAGCGTGATAGTAAAGTGCTTTTTGCTTGGTTTTTTTGTCTGATTTCAACGCGTTAAATTGATAGCGTTCTAGCGCAATCAACTCGACCATATGGGCGACGACTTTAGGATTAAATGTATCCAATAAAATAATAGCTTCCTGTGACAGTGCAGTGATTTTTTTAATGAGTTTTTTTCGTTTTTGTGCGTCTTGCATGGTTTCGTTATCAAACATATGCACGCGTGTTGCTTTGAGTGCCCCTAATGTTGTTATGGTGCAAAATCCATCGTCTAACAACGTTGTGATGTCCATTGGCAAGACCTCAAGTACACGCTTTACATTGGTCTGATTTGGGTCATTGCTGATAATTAAATCTTTTGTTTCTTCTAAAATATTTACTTGTGTTTGTTTGATTAACATGATTAATCTCCTTATTTTATTGTGTCTATTTTCATGTATGGAATTAATACCTCTGGGACTTTGACTGAACCGTCTTCTTGTTGGTAGTTTTCAAGAATGGCCACAACCGTTCTGCCGACCGCAAGTCCTGAACCATTGAGTGTGTGTACAAATTCAGGTTTTGCATCTTTGGTTGGGCGGTATTTTATGTTTGCTCGCCTTGCTTGATAATCTTCTGCGTTTGATATACTGCCAATTTCACGGTACGTTTTATAGGCTGGTATATAGACTTCAATATCGTATGTTTTAGCCATCGCAAAGCCAATGTCTCCACTGCATAGTTCAACCACTCGGTAGGGCAATTTTAATTGTTTTAGCACCTGTTCACTTGAGGCTAATATGCAGTCTAATGCTTCGTATGATTGTTCTGGTGTTGTAAACTGAATCAGTTCTACTTTGTTAAACTGATGTTGGCGAATAATGCCGCGGGTGTCTCGCCCTGCGCTACCTGCTTCTTGTCGAAAAGCTGTCGTGAATGCCACATACCGTATCGGTAACTGATCCGCTGTCAATATTTCATCGCGATGCATGTTAATGCTTGGGACTTCAGCGGTTGGGTTTAGATATAAATCCCTGTCATCGACGAGTTTAAAAGCATCGTCTTCGAACTTAGGAAATTGTCCTGCAGCAACCATACTTTTACGGTTAATAATGTATGGCAGTATCAACTCTGTATATCCATGGGTATCACTGTGTAAATCCATCATGAATTGGATGAGTGCCCGTTCAAGTCGGGCGCCCAATCCTTTATACACCGTGAACCGACTGGCACTCATTTTTGTCGCCCGATCAAAATCCAATATATTTAACTCTGGGCCTAACTCCCAATGGGGTTTAACCTCAAAAGTGAACTTTGGAATATCTCCAACGGTTTTTATCAGTGGATTATCGTCTTCATCTTTACCTATTGGAATATTTTCATGCGGTATGTTTGGTGTCATTAATAGTGTTTTTTCAATGCTATTCTCGAGTGAAGTCAAGGTTTTTTCTAGTTGTTGTATTGTTACTTTATCGTGTTCTAATGTCGCCATAACTTCATCGATATCTTTGCCTTCTCGTTTAAGTTTTCCAATCGATTTACTGGTCGCATTTCTTTGTGCTTTTAACGTCTCTAAAGCACTAATGATTTCTCGTCTTTCTTCATCGTGTTTAACCAGTTCATGTAAATAGCTAAAATCTTCACCACGTTGATTTAAGCGTTTGATAACCCCATCAACATTTTCTCTAATACGTTTTAAATCAAGCATTGATGTCCCTCCTTTATTTGTATAAAAAAGACCCGTCCCCAATAAGGGACGAGTCTGAATACCCGTGTTGCCACCCTAGTTAACACGTTATTCACGTGTTCACTCGAACCAGATAACGGCTGGTACCGGAAATGATTAGTTTCACTCAAAGGTAGATATCATTCATCGTATCGGTTAGTTTTCACCAGCCACTAACTCTCTTGTTTACGACCCAATGAATGTGTTGTCCTTATCATCGTTTTATGGTTTAAAGTTATCATACCTTGTTTTGTTTGTCAATTACTCGTCGTCTAGTAAACTGAATAAATCTTCCTTAGCGTCTTTTTCTTTGGTATCGTTTTCTCTGTCTTCGGTGATTGTTGTCGTTTCAGGAACTGATTCTGTGGACGTTTTAAGGTTCTCTTTTATCACTGAGTCTACTGGTGTCATTGTGACTTCAAGATCATCGATGACATCTTCTTGCGGTAATGCATTTTCTGGTGTCTTTGGGACGATGGCAATGTTTGCAACACAATGATTTTCTTGTAGTCGCATGAGTCTAACGCCTTGAGTCACACGACTGGTAATAGAAATTTGGTCGATTGGGACGCGAATCATATGCCCTTTGTTGGTTAAAATGATTAAATCTTCATCGCCACATACGCTTCGTAGTTTAACTAAGTCGCCATTTTTTTCAGTGACATTAAGTGTTTTAACGCCTTTCCCACCACGATTTTGTTGGCGGTACTCGTCAATTAATGTGCGTTTTCCATACCCGTGTTCAGTTACAATCAATATTTCACGTTGTGCCTCGTCGACTAATGCCGACCCAACCACACGCTCGCCTGGGGCGAGATTTATTCCTTTAACACCCGATGCAACACGGCCCATAGAGCGGGCATTGGTTTCATTAAAGCGAATGGCTTTGCCATTGGATGCCCCTAATATTATATCTTGGTTGCCCTCGGTTAAACGCACTTCTAAGAGTTCGTCATCGTCTTTTAAGTTGATTGCTCGAATGCCGTTAGAACGAATGTTTTGATAGCCGCTCACTGGTGTTCTTTTGACGATGCCCTTTTTCGTGACAAAGAAGAGGTATTGTTCAGAACCAAAATCTTGAATACTGCTGACTGAAGACAGTTTTTCATTTTCGTTTAGTTGTAAAAGATTGACAATCGGAATGCCTTTAGACGTTCTTCCGAACGTTGGTATTTTATACCCTTTCATTTTGTATACACGGCCATGACTGGTGAAAAAGAGTAAGTAATCATGCGTTGATGTATATAAAATATGTTCAACGGCGTCGTCATCGTGGGTTTTAATCCCAGTCATGCCTTTACCCCCACGATTTTGGGTTTTATACGTTTCCATACTCATCCGTTTACAATACCCTGATTGAGTAATTGTAATCATAATATCTTCAACTGGAATTAAATCTTCATCTTCTAAATCCAAATCAATCGCAAGGGATATTTCAGTGCGTCTTTGATCGCCGTATGATTCCTTAATTCGAATTAAATCTGCTTTAACAATGTCAAACTGTTTTTCTGTTGAGTCTAGTGTTATTTCTAAATCTTCAATCGTTGCCACCAATTCTTTTAATTCGAACTCTATTTTTTCGCGTTCAAGACCACTTAATCGGCGTAATCGCATTTCTAAAATTGCTTTGGCTTGTTCATTGGATAACTCGAATTGTTCGATTAATTGAAGTTCGGCATCATCATAAGCATTTTTAATGACTTCAATCACGTCATCAATACGGTTTAAAGCAATGAGTAAGCCTTCTAAAATATGGGCACGCGCTTTGGCTTTTTCTAAATCATAACGTGTTTTTCTAATCAACACTTCGATTTGATGGTTCACATAATGTTTAATCATTTCTTTAAGCCCTAAAACTTCGGGTTTATGATCGACAAGTGCTAACATATTGATGCCAAACGATGTTTGAAGTGGGGTGAATTTATAAAGGTTATTCAATGTCACTTCTGCACTGGTACTTTTGGTCAGTTCAATCACTATTTTTATGCCATTCCGATTCGATTCATCCCGCAAATCGGTGATGCCTTCGATCCGTTTTTCTTTAGCCAACTCAGCGATTTTTTCAATCAATCGAGTTTTGTTTACTTGAAATGGTATTTCTGTAATGGTAATCACTGATTTATGATTCGAAAGTTCTGAGATTTCAGCTTTCGCACGTACCTTGATTGAACCATTGCCAGTGGCATAGGCTTGACGTAAATTACTCATCCCTAGTATCGTGCCACCGGTCGGAAAGTCAGGGCCTTTAATATGTTCCATTAGTGTATCTAAATCAATGGTGTTGTCTTCAATATACGCTAAAATGCCGTCGATCACTTCGCCTAAATTATGGGGCGGAATATTGGTCGCCATACCCACCGCAATACCGGTTGATCCATTCACCAATAAATTAGGAAACTTAGCAGGTAAGACACTTGGTTCTCTTTCACTACCATCATAATTATCGACAAAATCAATGGTCTCTTTCTTAATATCCATAAGCATTTCTGCGGATAATTTGGTCATTTTGGCCTCTGTGTAACGCATTGCTGCGGCACCATCACCATCAATAGACCCAAAGTTTCCATGACCGTTTACAAGTGGGTAACGATAACTAAATTCTTGAGCCATACGGACCATCGCATCATATATTGCAGAGTCACCATGAGGGTGATATTTCCCCATGACATCGCCGACAATACGGGCTGATTTCTTATACGCACTGTTGGGTTGTACCCCTAACTCTTCCATACCAAACAAAATACGTCGATGTACAGGCTTTAACCCATCTCTAACATCGGGTAAAGCACGTGAAACAATAACGCTCATTGCATAACTTAAAAACGAGCTTTTCATTTCTTTTGTAATGTTTATATCGGCCACTTTATCAAACGCTGTATTTTTAATTTCATCCATTCATATCGCTCCTATACATCGAGATTTTGTACATATGCTGCATTGTCTTGAATAAAGTTTTTACGGGGTGCAACATCGTCCCCCATTAACATACTGAAGACATGATCGGCTTCCATCGCGTCTTCTAAGGTCACCTTAAGTAATGTTCGGTTAACCGGGTCCATTGTTGTTTCCCAAAGTTGTTCGGGGTTCATCTCACCAAGCCCTTTATAGCGTTGCATCTGAGCGCGGGTGCTGAACGTTGCCAATAACCCATTTAATTCTTTATCGCTGAAAGCATACTCTACACGTTTACCTTGTTGTAATTTATACAGCGGTGGTTGGGCAATGTAGATATAGCCTTTTTCTATTAGTGGTCTCATGTGACGGAACAAAAAAGTTAATAGTAATGTGCGAATGTGTGCCCCGTCGACATCCGCATCGGTCATAATAATAATTTTATGATAACGCGTTGTCTCAAGGTTAAACTCATCCCCAATGCCGGTCCCAAACGCTTGGATCATTGATAATATTTCTTTGTTTCCTAATATCTTGTCTAAACGGGCTTTTTCAACATTGAGAACTTTTCCTCGTAATGGTAATATGGCTTGAAAACCAGAGTCTCTACCTTGTTTTGCACTACCACCTGCCGAGTCACCCTCGACAATATATAGTTCAGTTTTGATAGGATTTTTTTCTCGACAATCAGCCAGTTTTGAGGCAAACCCTAAGCCATCGAGTGGACTTTTTCGGCGGGTCGCTTCACGGGCTTTTTTGGCTGCGAGTCTTGCGCGCGAAGCCAATAAAGCTTTTTCGATAATAATTCTTGCGTCTTGTGGGTTTTCTAGTAAATATCGATCCAATCCTTCGCTTAAGATTTGCGATACGATTCGACGCACTTCTGTACTGCCTAACTTAGATTTTGTTTGGCCTTCAAATTGTGGGTCAGGATGTTTTACACTGATGATGGCGGTTAACCCTTCACGGGTATCTTCACCGAGTAAAGATTCATCTTTTTTAAAGATATTTTGACTTTTCCCATAGGCGTTAAGAATTCTTGTTAGTGTTGTTTTAAACCCTTCTTCATGGGTCCCACCTTCAGCGTTATGAATATTATTGGTGAACGGAAAAATATTTTGACTAAAAGAATTATTATATTGCATTGCGATTTCTACAATAATGTTTTCTTGTTCCCCTTCTGTGTAAATTACTGTTTGATGAAGATTTTCTTTGTTGCTATTGAGATAAGTGACGTATTCCATGATACCGCCATCATATTTGTATGCTTTAACAACGGGTTCTTCTTGACGTAAATCGCGGATTTCAAAATAAATCCCCTTGTTTAAAAACGCCATTTGTTGAATGCGTAATCGCAACGTTTCAAAATCGAACTCTGTGGTTTCTACAAACACTGTAGGATCAGGTTTAAACACAATGATTGTTCCAGATTTTTCAGTTTTACCACGAACCTCTAATTGGCATTGGGTTATGCCTTGTTCATAGCGTTGAAAATAAACATCGCCACTGCGGTGTATTTCAACTTCAAGCCAGGTACTCAGTGCATTAACAACACTCGCACCAACACCGTGAAGCCCACCTGAAACCTTGTATGAATTGTTGTCAAATTTTCCCCCTGCATGCAATGTTGTTAGAATTGTTTCTACTGCAGGTAAATTGGTTTTCGGATGAATGTCGATTGGGATCCCACGACCATCATCTTCAACACGAACAATGTTATCTTTTAAGATATCAACAGTAACTCGCGTCGCGTAACCCGCCAGCGCTTCATCGACACCGTTATCGACAATTTCCCAAACCAAATGGTGCAACCCTCGTGGTCCGGTTGAACCAATAAACATCCCTGGTCTTTTTTTAACCGCTTCTAATCCCTCTAAAATCTGAATATTGCGCGAATCATAATGTTGTTGTTCCATGTCTGACACTCCTTATGATGTTTCCGTTTTTAATTTCAATCGATTGATAATCTGTAATCCTATTTTTAAGTGGCTCTGCTAGTGTTGTTGTTGTCATAAATACTTGTGCGCCTTGCTGAAGGTAATTTAATAAGTGATGTTGTCTTGATTCATCAAGTTCACTAAATACATCATCTAACAACACCACAGGATAATGTTTTTTTACTTCTAAGACACGTTCAACCAAAGCCAACTTCAAGGCAATTGCCATGGTTCTTATTTGCCCTTGTGATGCAATGTCTTTTACCGGTGTTTGATCAATGGTAAAAAAAACGTCATCACGATGTGGTCCGAGCGAAGTGTTACCGGTTAATATATCTAAAGTCTCACGTTTTTCATACACGTGATTATTAACCCCATCCCAAGACGGTTCATATCCCATGTTTACCTTAAGAAACTCATTCGATAACTCTTTATATAAGCGTTTAAATAACGGTTCTAACGCGTGAAAGAATTGGGTTCTTTCATTAATTATTTTTTTACCATAATGTTTCATTTGATCGGTAATCACATGAAGTAATACGGTGTCATTTATGCGTTGTTTTTGCATCATTTTAAGCACGTCGTTACGCTCTTTTAATAATCGTTTATAATGGCTTAAGTACGTCATATATGGCCGTGATAACTGCCCTATAGATGCGTCGATAAAACGTCGCCTTTCACTTGGGCTACCCTTGATTAAATCAAGGTCTTCAGGGGCGAACATCACCACATTCAGTTGACCCACATAATCGCTTAGTCGTGAATACTCTATATGATTATAATTTGCTTTCTTACCCACTTTAGAGATAATCACACTCATTTCTATGGGTGTGGGGTTTAAATTGAACACACCTTGAATTTTAGCGAATTCTTGGCCGGTTTGAATCACTTGTTGGTCGGTATGTGTTTTGTGTGATTTGGTTAACCCCAAAAAGTAAATACTTTCAAGCAATGTTGTTTTCCCTTGACCATTGTTACCGATAATAATGTTTAATTTGGGGTGACACTGCATTGTGAGTGCATTGTAAATACGAACATTTTTTAGCTGTAATGTCGCTAAAATCATCGCACAATCATATAGTCACCTTGACCGTTAATTTTCACAGTATACTGAGGGTATAATTTACGACCACGACGATGTTCTAGAACATCGTTTACTAAGACAATCTCGCGTTCAAGTATGGCTTTGATATCGCCACCTCCAGATGCCAAATTAATATACTTTAAAAATTGACCCAAGGTGATGTAATCTGTGGTGATTTTTATGACTGTCATCGCACTCACTCTTTCTTATATATATAACTTAAGTATATTATATAATATTTTACACTTTATAACAACGTTTATCCAATAAAAAAAGGGGTGTTTTTTTCCCCTTTTTAATGGCTAATCTGTTTTCATCGGTAAGATCAATTGTAACATATCTTCATCGTACTCACCTTGGATGATAAATGGTCTAATTTCTCCAGTGAAATTGACTGTGACTTCACTTGAATTAAAGACTTTCAGAGCATCAATAAAGTATTTTGAACTAAACGCAATTTTAATCGGTGAACCCACCACTTCATCAACGGGATAAACAATTTCTAATACACGTCCAATTTCAGGTGAATTTGATGATATCTCAACGACATCATCTTGGCGCATTGTGAGTTTAACAATCGCGTTATTGCCATCGCGACTAGAAAGAAGACTAGCCCGTTCAATGGCGGTTAATAATTGTTCTTTGTTAAACTTTACACGTACAGGAAATTCTTTGGGAATTAATTTAGAGGTTTCTGGATAATTTCCCTCTAATAAGCGTGATAAGAAAAAGACATTGTTATACTTGAATAAGACACGTGATTGATCAAAATGAACCTCAACCATCGCTTGGTTATTTTCAAGTATTTTCAGTAATTCTTCTAAACTTTTTCCAGGGATGATGACATTCATCGCTTCGTAATCGTTTTCTAAGGCAATCGTTTTTTGACTTAAACGATAGCTGTCAGTAGCGATACCAGTTAATTGGTTGCCTTCAATTTTAAAGTTAACACCGGTTAAAATCGGGCGATTTTCAATGTTTGATGTGGCGAACGCTGTTTGTCGTATCATTGTTTTTAAGGTACGGACATTAATTTGGATAAAATCTTCTTTTGGTTTAAACACTAAATTGGGATAATCATCAAACTCTAACAAATTCAATGTAATGTCTGAATGATCCGCTTCAATCCGCAATAAGTTATCTTCTAGTTGGCTAAATGTTACGGTTTGGCCATCAAGTTTTCGAATAATTTCGATAAAATATTTGCCAGGAATCAACACAGAACCAACCGATTCTACAGATAAACTGGTGTCTTCAAGAATAATTTGAATCGAAATATCAGAGTTACTAGTAGTTAAGACGATATGACTTTCTAAGACATCAAGTTTTATTCCTTGTAAAGCTGGATTTGGTGTCTTGTGTGACAACGCTCTTTGCGCAACAATTAATTGGTATAAAAGTTTGTCTTTGTTTATTTCAAAACGCATGAAATCACCTCTTTAAATAATTGTCTTAGTTTTTTTATTGTTATTGGTATCGTGGGGAAATGGGGAAAACCCAACCCTCCATTACATTATACCATATATCAAGCGGTTTTAGTGTTATTTTTACTCGTTTTCTCCACATTTAATCTTCAATTTCTCCACATCGATTTTGATGTTTTTATCGGTCTGTAAATCGTTCGATATTTTTTCTACCGAATGCATTACTGTTGAGTGATCCCGGTTATTAAAATACTCACCTATTTTTTTATAGGGAAGATCATACGTTTGTTTAATTAGGTACATAGAGACTTGACGTGGAAACAAAAAATTTCGTGTTCTTTTTTTGGAAACCAAGTCATTTACGGTGATATTATAGTAATCCGCAACAACACTTAACACATTTTGAATCTTGTTTTTGATGTAATCACGATTGTTGTGTTTTGGTCGTATCAAGTTTTCTAAAGCAATCTCAGCGTTTTTAATGTTAAACTCGTAGTTAAAGGCTGTACAATAAAACAAAACACGTTTCAACGCGCCTTCTAACTCTCTAACGTTATTATCAAAAACACTTGCGATGTATTCAATGACTTTATTAGGGATTAAATCAGTATCACTGGTTTCTGCCATTAGTTTTTTTTCTAAAATTTTAATTCGATGATCTAAATCTGGGCGGTTAATATCAACGGTGACACCCCAAGCGAAACGAGAAGTTAAACGACTCATTACATCTTTTAAGTCACTGGCTTTGCGGTCTGAGGTAATGACGATTTGTTTTTGTTGATTATACAGTTGTTCAAACAGTTTAAAAAACTCTTCTTGAGATTTCTCTTTTTTAGCTAAAAACTGAATATCATCCACCAACAATACATCGACTTCTCGGTATAAGTTAGCAAATTCGTTGTATCGTTTTTTACTCGCATAACGCACATAATCTTCAACAAATTGATCTGCTTTTACATACATAACACGCTTATTGATGTTGCCTTCTAAAATGTAATTACCAACACATTGCATCAAATGTGTTTTTCCCAACCCAACATCCCCAAAAATATATAATGGGTTGGCAACGAAACCTGGTTGGTCTGCCACTTTAATTGAAGAAGTATAAGCCAGTCTATTTGAGTGTCCAACAACAAAATTACTGAATGTATAACTGGGGTTCAAATTACTTTTCATCGTCACTGAATCAGAATGATGATCAGGCTCATTGGGTTGATATTGTTTTTCTGATTGGAGTTCTTTTTGGGCATTATCTTTTGTAATTAAACGAAATTCGTGGCGTTCAGTGACATAATGTTCTAACATTCGGTTCATACGTTTTAAATAAAGCATTTCAACACGTCTTTTAATAAATTCGTTTTCGACGATTAAGTAAATGTAATTATTTTTAACCTGAAAAATTGAATCGATTGATTCAAATATTTCTTCATAGGTATCGGTTTCTATCTCGTTGGCCAGTTCATGTTTGATTTCATGCCATATTTGTACTTGATCTTGCATTAGATTCACCCCTCTTGATGTAACAATAGTCTATCACAAGATGATGGGTAAAAAAACAGTTATTTATCAACATAAAATGGGGAAAACTATTTAAAAACACATTCTTTTTCCACCACCAACAATTCATTAAACCACTAAAAATAGAGATTAACTAAGGTTTCCACTTTTCCACAAGACCCACTTTTCCGCTTATCCACTTTTCCACATTTAAAAATATGGAAAGGTTTAAATAAAGCCAAAATCTTCTGTGGAAAACTAATTTATAAAAATTTATAAATAGTGAATTAAGATAAAACTTATTGACAGCAGTGATTTAATTATATATAATGTTGTAGCATGGTTTTTACTTAGAAATTAGGAGGTGTGAAGGTCATGAAAAGAACCTTTCAACCAAACACGCGCAAAAAAGCTAAAACACACGGATTTCGTGCCAGAATGGCAACCCCAGGTGGCAGAAGAATTTTAGCCAGAAGACGTCTTAAAGGACGCCAACGTTTAACTGTATAATTAAAACAAATCTTATTAAAACCTGTAAACACCTGAAAAGATTATTTTTAGGTGTTTTTTATTTTAAGAGGTGGGATTGTGAAACGACGCTATAGTCTAAAGAAAAACGAAGCGATTAAACGTGTACTTGATCAACGTCAAAGTGTTCGTAATAGACATTTTAGTATTCATCAACGGAAAAACCATGAGCTTAAGTATTTTCGTTTTGCAATCAGTGTTCCAAAAAAATACGGTAATGCGGTTGAGCGCAATTTAATGCGCCGACGTTTAAGGATGATCATCGCATCACAAACACTAATCAATGGTGTTGACTTTTTTGTAATTGTCTCACCCAACGCTAAAACCTTAACGTATCCGATGATTGAAACAATGTTTATACAATTACTATCTAAAGCAAAACTAATCGAGGTGAAACTATGAAAAAACCAATGAAAATTATGTTACTGATTTTGATGTTAGGACTTGTCATAACACTGGCAGGTTGTAGTGCTGATGTATACAATCAACCGATCGGCTATGATGGCGGTGTTGGTTGGGTTCAATGGATTGTAAGTCGCATCGCTGAGGCGGTTTATGCGATTAGTCAATTTGCTGGCGGTTATTATGTGATTGGCTTAATCGCGATTACAGTAGTTATCCGTGTTGTGGGTTGGCCAATTTATTCTAAAAGTACAGCTGCAAGTGCGAATATGCAAATCGCGCAACCTGAAATCGCACGTTTACAAGAAAAATATGCAGGAAAAAAAGATGAGGCATCACAACGTGCCCAACAACAAGAAATGATGGCGATTTATAAGAAGTATAACATTAACCCACTCGGGTGTATGTTGCCATTATTGCAAATGCCAATATTTATTGCGATGTATCAAACAGTCAGACGTATTCCGTTAACTGAAAGTTATGACAACTTAAATTATGGGTTCTTATGGTTTAACTTCAAGGATGAACCAACAGGATCGTTGTTAGAAGTATGGAAAATAGGTGAAAACTGGACTTTTTATTTACTTGCTGCAATTGTTGGTTTAACGATGTTTTATTACCAACGATATGCCATGAAGAAACCAGAGTTTTTAGAAAATAAAAAGTACAAAACTGCCCAACAATCACAATCAGAAAAAACAATGAAATACATGATGTATTTTATGACCTTTATGTTAGTAACAATCGCGTACACAAACCTAGGGATTGCTTTTTATTGGGTATTGGGTAATTTATTCCAATTCTTACAAACCTATGTTAACCGCAAACAAACGATTAAAAAACATTATGCTGAAAAAGATATTGTGAGAGGATAATGACGATGAAAAAACTTGAGTTAGAAGTTAAAACAATTGAAGAGGCAAAACAACAAGCAATTAAAACATTCCGCATAAATGTCGATTATATTGATTTTGATATCGAAGAAAAAAAACAGTTTTTTGGATTAAAAAGAAGCTATAAAGTCAGTGCAAGCGTGAATGTCGATGTGTTAGACTTAGGTTTAAACTTGCTAAAAACTGCATTCTTAAATATGGATGTCGACGCGAAAGTAGAAGCCCATTTTGATGAAAGCAATCACCAAATAACCTATACTGTAGAGACCAATGAAAATCCTGTACTTATCGGGAAAAATGGGAAAACATTAGAAAATATTCAGTTTTATTTACGCAATGTCTTAAATATTTATACCGATAAATATGTGATGGTATTGGTTGACATAGGTGGTTATAAGGCCCACCGACAAAAACAACTTGAAGTTTTAGCAACAAAAACTGCAAAAGAAGTTATCCGTACCAATATCCCTGCAAAACTCACACCGATGAACGCTTTTGAACGTCGTATTATTCATACAAAACTCGCCGATTGGCGCGATGTTGTGACAGCCTCAGAAGGCGAAAAACCAAACCGTTACTTAGTGATAAAACCAAAACGCCGATGAAACTGATTGTTGGATTGGGAAATCCAGGCAGACGTTATGCACGCAGTCGTCACAACATCGGATTCATGTGTTTAGAAGCCTTTGCATCCAAACACAAGCGCAGATTTGTTTTTGATAAAAAATTTAACGGCGAATGGCTTAAATTTGGGGATACCGTGTTACTCAAACCCCACACGTTTATGAATTTATCTGGCAATTCAGTCAATGCACTGATGAAATATTTTAATATACCTGTCGATCAAATCTTAGTCATTTATGATGATTTAGACTTACCCACAGGTAAATTACGGCTTAGAGCACAAGGCACTTCAGGTGGGCATAAAGGCATTCAATCAATCATTGAAAACCTAAACACAGATGCCATTCAACGCGTTCGATTCGGGATTGACAAACCGATAAATATGGACGCAAAAGATTATGTGCTTAAACGCTTTAGCAAATTAGAAGGTGATGACGTAATCACCAGTATTCAAACAACCAACCAAATCATTAAATCGTTTATTGAAGGCATGAATTTCATTGATATTATGAATACCTACAACTAACCCGTAAAGGGTTTTTTGTTTGGCAAAGTGAATAAATATGCTATGATGAAAGTACGAACCCCCCACCAAGTTATGTTGGGTTCGCTTTTGCATGTTAAGGAGGGTTTATGAAAACACTGTTTGATCATCTATCAAAAACACCGTTTTTTGAGACGGTTTTTCACGTCTTAAAAGAAAAACGTAAGCTTGAGTTAACGGATACTTTCGAGGCCATCAACCCTTTCATTATTCAGTATTTATTTTCGCAAACCAAGCGCAATATCTTGGTTATACATCACAATATTTTTCAAGCGCAAAAGCTGTATGATACACTGTCAAGCGTGGTTGAAGAAACGTATTTTTTCCCGCATGATGAGTTGATTACTACTGAGATGTTAGCAATGAGTGAATCGTTTAAATTAGAACGTTTAAACACAATTCATCACAGTCTTAATCACCAACAAAAAATTGTTGTTACCCATCCGACAGGTTACATTAAACCGATGCTACCGCGAAACCATTTTAACGCATTAAACACCCCTTATAAAATTGGAGAAACGGTGTCTATACAAACACTTAAGCAAACGCTTATAAGACTGGGATATGGTGCTCAAAATACCGTTGAAAAACCAGGGGATTTCGCCCATAGAGGTAGTATTCTTGATGTTTTTCAACCCCATTTTGAACACCCAATTAGAATTGATTTTTTCGATGATGAAATCGATTCTATTCGTGTATTCAATGTGAATACTCAGCGTTCGATTAAAGCAATCAAACAATTTGTTTTATCGCCACGCACTGAGTTTTTCTATCAAACCAGCACAATTGAAGAGATTGAACAAAACATCAATACGTGGCTTCAAAAAAATACTGTAAGTCCACAGACAAAAATGCGCCTCACTGATGAACTTGAGACGTTAAAAAACCATCACAATCAAGATCAGTTAAGTCGGTATATGAGTTTTATGAATCAACCCACCGAAACCATTAGTGATTATTTAGACGACCCACTAATCATTATTATTCATCAGGAACGTTTTGATCACGCGATAAAACACATTGTTAATGATTATTCAGACTGGATTTTAGACAACGGCGATTATGGAAAAATTCCGTTTCAATTATTAAAAGATGCCGATACAATCTATCAAGAACAATGGCTTGCACTTAACCCTTTTCCGTATGCAAAAAAGAACATTACGAGTCTGGCTTTACAAGTAAAGGAAACGACACAATACCATCAAAACTTTCAAATGTTAATTAAAGATTTAAAGCGATACGATCGGTTAGTGACGGTACTAATCACACTGTCTGAACAAAAACAAGTCGAACAACTTATGGGTTTATTAGATGACCAAGTTGAGGTTAAGTTACTTGGTAAAAACGACCCATTGTTTGCCAAACGCATCAATTTATTAATGACATCTAACGCAACCAGTTTTGAGTGGCTTAATCCCCCACTGATTGTGATGAATGAACATAATTTACTAAAAACCACTCAAAAACAACGAAAAAAAATGCATAAAGTCTTTAAAGACACACAAAAAATCACCCATGTAAAAGCACTGGAAAAGGGTGATTATTTGGTACACTATGACCATGGGATTGGTCGTTTTTTAGGCATAGAAACAATCACCTTACAACATCATCAAAACGATTACATTACCATCGCTTATCGTGGTGATGACAAACTCTATATTCCGATTGAAAACATCCATTTAGTACAAAAATATGCTGGCCATGAAGGCTTTCACCCCAAGTTAAATCGACTGGGTAGTACGGAATGGCAAAGAACAAAACAACGTGTTCAAAAGAAAGCCAAAGACATCGCTGAGCACTTACTAAAACTGTACACTGAGCGATCAAAAGTACAGGGATTTGCATTCAGTGAAGACAGTGATTTAATGCATTTATTTGAAGCGGATTTTCTTTATGAAGAAACCCCAGATCAAGTCGCGGCGATTGAAGCGGTAAAACTAGATATGGAAAGTACTAAACCAATGGATCGACTGATTTGTGGCGATGTTGGGTACGGTAAAACCGAAGTCGCACTGCGTGCTGCATTTAAAGCTGTATTGGATAATAAACAAGTTGCTTATTTGGCCCCAACAACGGTTTTATCCAGACAACATTATTATACGTTTAAAGACCGTATGGAAACACATGGCATCAAAGTTGCGTTGCTCAATCGATTTGTCACCAAAGCCCAACAAAACCATTATTTATTAGGCATTGAATCAGGGAAATATGACATCATCATTGGGACCCATCGTTTACTGTCAAAAGATGTTACTTACCACGATTTAGGGTTATTGATTATTGATGAAGAACAACGGTTTGGTGTTGAACACAAATCACGAATACAAACACTTAAAACACACATCGATGTGTTAAGTCTTAGTGCAACACCTATCCCACGAACACTACAAATGGCATTGACCGGTGTCAAACAAATGAGCATCTTAGAAACACCACCACTCAATCGGATACCGATTCAAACGTATGTGCTTAAACGCAATCCATCAGTCATCAAAGATGCCATTGAACGTGAGCTTGCCCGTCAGGGACAAACATTTTACTTGTATAATCGTGTTGAAGGCATTGAGGCGATATACGATCAATTGTTACGCTTAGTTCCAGATGCACGAATTGTTTATGCACACGGCCAAATGCCAAGACTAAAACTTGAATCGGTGATTTCAAAGTTTATCGCCCATGAGTACGATGTGTTAATTTCAACAACAATCATCGAAACAGGCATTGATATTCCTAATGCCAACACATTGATTGTTCATGAAGCCGATCGACTTGGCTTATCCCAACTTTATCAAATAAGAGGTCGCGTCGGTAGAAGTGATAAAATCGCCTATAGTTATTTAATGTATCAACCGCAAAAGATACTCACAGAAGATGCAGTTAAACGCCTACAAGTGATTAAAGACTTTACTGCGTTAGGTAGCGGGTATAAAATCGCAGCCCGTGATTTAGCGATTCGTGGTGCTGGCGATATACTAGGCACAGAGCAATCAGGGTTTATTGACAGTGTTGGGATCGACATGTTTTTAGAAATGATTAAAGATCATATCGATGACCAACAAAATCCAAAAGTGACCACTGAAAAAACCGTCGATCACAGTGCCATAAAACTTAGAATCAGCCGCACCATACCAAACGATTATGTCGACGAAGAGGATTTGAAAATGTCAATGCATAAAGCCATTAATCAATTGTCTTCAGCGCAAGAAGTATTGGCCTTAAAAGAATCCTTTGAAGACCAATACGGCAAAGTACCCGTTGCACTACTCAATTACATGTACGCACTTGTTTATGAGCATTTAGCGATTGAAAAAGGCATCGAAAAAGTATTTCAAAACAAATCGATTACGCGCTTTGTACTAAGTCAAGAAAGCAGTCAAACTGTGCGCGGTGCTCTATTATTTGAAACCGCAAATGATTTATCAAAACACATTGAACTGGCCTACAAAAACAATAAAATTGAAATTAGTATCGCCCACAACAAATTAGAACACAACCTATTTGCAACGATGATTGCTTTATTAGAAACTTTATAAGCACCCTGTATTTAGGGTGCTTTTTAGACAGATTAGATTGACTTAAAAACCAACGTTTGATATGCTTTAAGGGGCGAGTAAAAAGGCGTACCTAATCAATTCGGTATGTCATAGGTGTATCCTATGGATGGATACATTTTTTCATTTAAGGGGGAAACATAATGTCATCAACGTACGATGTAATTATTGTTGGCGCAGGGCCTGCAGGGCTGTTCACAGCGTATGAGCTCAGTCAAAGAGCGCCACACATGCGTGTTATGCTCATCGATAAAGGGTTACCAATTCAAGAAAGAAAGTGTTTAATACTGGAAAAGAAGGCAAAAAAATGTCCTGTCAATAAAAAAGGCGTGAGCGGTTGTTATCCCGCGTGTTCAATTACCAGTGGATTTGGCGGTGCCGGCGCTTATTCAGATGGAAAATTTAACATTACCAGTGAATTTGGTGGGTGGATGACAGAATACTTACCCGATGAAACAGTAGAGCAGTTAATCAATTACGTTGACGCGGTCAATCTCGCACATGGGGCACCGACAAGCATTACCGACCCCCACACACAAGCGGTAAAAGATATTGAACGACGTGGACTAGCGGTAGGATTAAAATTATTACGGGCGAAAGTTAGACATTTAGGGACTGAGCAAAATCTTAGTATTTTAAAACGCCTATCAGAGACTTTGGAAAATGCAGTGGATACATTATACCGCCATGAAGTCAAGCAATTGATTATTGAAGACAATCAAGTTAAAGGACTCGAATGTGTTTCAAAGACAAACGACATCATTAGATTGCAGGCAAAAAACATCGTCGTTGCACCCGGTCGTGATGGATCGACATTTATCACAGATTTATGTAAAAAATATGCCATTGAACAAACACATAATCAAGTTGATATCGGTGTTCGTGTTGAAACCAACAATGAAATAATGGAAGAAATTAATACACATCTTTATGAAGGTAAATTTATGTTTCGCGCCAGCGTAGGAACCACAGTCAGAACATTTTGTGCAAACCCTAGTGGGCACGTTGTTATTGAAAACCACAGTGGGACGATGCTTGCAAACGGACACGCGTATAAAGATACATCACTTGGGAGTAAAAACACCAACTTTGCATTGCTTGTATCACACGCATTTGAAAACCCGTTTTATCATCCCAATGAGTTTGCGCATGAAGTCAGTCGACTTGCGAACATGTTGAGTGCAGGTTCGATTATTATCCAAAAATATGGCGACCTCATGGCCGGTCGAAGAAGCACCAACAAACGGATTAAAGAAGGGTTTGTCACACCGACCTTAAAAGAAGCTGTACCAGGAGATTTGGGACTTGTATTGCCATACAACACCATGAAATCAATCATTGAAATGATTGAAGCACTAGATAAAGTCACACCAGGCATTGCTTCTGAACATACGTTATTTTATGGTGTCGAAGCTAAATTTTATAGTGCCCGTCCACAGCTAAGTGAAACCTTTGAAACAATGATTCAAGGCCTATATTTTGGTGGTGATGGTGCGGGCATTACAAGAGGTTTAGCACAAGCCGGCGCAAACGGCGTTCACATCGCCAGAAGTATCATAAAAAAGGGTGAGAAAGCATGAATACAATCGCAGTTATTGGGGCACAATGGGGCGACGAAGGCAAAGGTAAAATTACCGACTATTTGGCAATGAAAGCCGATATGGTTGTCCGCTATCAAGGGGGCGATAATGCCGGTCATACCATCGTTTTTAACCAAGACAAATTTGCCTTACATCTGATTCCATCAGGGATTTTTAATCCAGGAGCAACCAATGTGATGGCCAACGGGATGGTGATTAACCCGAGTGCACTTTATGAAGAATTAATCATGTTAGAAAAACGTGGTATTAACACATCAAAACTGTATATCTCAGATCGTGCTCACGTGATTTTACCATACCACAAAATGCTTGATGCGATTAACGAGCGCATGCGACTGCATCCGGTCGGTACAACGCATAAAGGGATTGGACCGACGTATGTCGATAAGGCAAATCGGGTCGGAATTAGAATGGGCGACTTTGTCGATAAACAACGTTTCAAAACATGGCTTGAAAAACAATTGATACCCATTAATATATTACTTAAAGACGCAGGCTATGAGCCATACAGTGTCGCTAAATTATTGCAAGATTTCGACCCAATACAAGACCGCTTAAGACCGTTAATTTGTGATACTAGCACATTGGTTTATCAAGCCATTCAAGCCAATAAAAAAGTCGTATTTGAAGGTGCTCAAGGGACAATGTTATGCCTTGACCATGGGACGTACCCATTTGTTACAAGCAGTTCACCTACGGCCGCAAGTATTCCACTAAATGTCGGGATTCCACCCCAAAGCATAAAACAGGTCGTCGGCATCACTAAAGCATACACAACGCGTGTTGGGGCCGGTGTTTTTGCGACTGAGTTCAACAATGAAATGAGCGAAAAAATACGTAAACAAGGCAATGAATATGGCACCACTACAGGCCGTGCAAGACGCATCGGATGGCTTGATATTGTGAATCTTAATCACGCCAAAAGAGTCAACGGCATTACATCGTTAGCGATTATGTTGCTGGATGTTTTAAAAGGCATCCACCCGTTAAAAATATGCACATCATATCAATTAGATGGCAAAACAATAGACACGATACCTGCATCAATAGAAACTTATGATTTATGTCAACCTGTGACCATTGAAATGCCAGGATTTGACACGGACATAAGTCATGTAAAAAGCTTTGAAGAACTGCCCATTGAAGCACAAAATTATTTACTTAAAATTGAGTCGTTAACGGACCTACCTATCGGATTATTCTCTGTCGGTCCAGACCGAGAACAAACAGTCATATTAAAACCATTTTTTAAAGACATTGACTAACAATGTCTTTTTTTGACTTTAAAGCAAAAAAAAAACACCAAATGAATGGTGTTTATAACAGCTCAAATGCCGATTGTAACAATAAAGAACTTAATAGTGTGAGTCGGATAAAGTAATAGTAAATCAGTCCACCAACAAAATAATGCAACATTAAGGATAAGTCCTTATCAGTCAAAGTGGATTTCAAGTACTTTCTTAAATAATAAGCAAAAAACGCAAAACCTGAGACTAAAACACTAACTTCAAATACAAGAAAAATCATTTCCGTTGCGAATTCTATCGAGAACCCCTCAAAAGCATAAGGAATTAACACATACGATGTGGGTAAAAAAGAAAACATGAACAGCAAGGGGAACAAATAAATCGGAATATTACTTGGTGTTGCATTCATAATAACAATGCGACCCAAATAGACAAGAACCCCAGGAAAAATAAACAAAGTAAAGAAAAAGATTGTCGTTGCAAAAAAACCACTCCAACCAGGATTACCTAAAATCGTTAAAACAACCCCGATGAAATAAAGAACGATAATCGCTGCAATGATTGGGGCAATGTGGTAAACACTCAGTTCTTTCTTCATCTGAACCACTCCTTTTCGCTCGTGATTATTATAGCACGTGTCAAGCGATTTTGTCTAATAATTAAAGGGCATTCACCAACGTTTTAATCGTGGCCATTAAATGACTAAAGTTTTTAAATGTTAAAGATTGATTGCCATCAGATAATGCCCGCTCCGGTGCATCGTGAACTTCTATCATCAGACCGTCTGCACCCACAGCCAAAGCGGCTTTGGCTAAAGGCGCAACAAACTCAAAAGTACCCGCTGCGTGAGAAGGGTCGACTATCACGGGTAAGTGACTGAGTTTTTTGGCCACAAGAACACTCGATAAATCGAGTGTGTGACGCGTACTTGGCTCAAAAGTACGGATGCCGCGTTCACACAAAATAACCGAACGATTACCGTTTGACAATATATATTCAGCACTCATTAACCACTCGTCAACAGTATTGACAAAACCACGCTTTAATAAAATGGTTTTACGGGATTTACCCAAGGCCTTTAACAAGTCGTAATTTTGCATATTTCTGGCCCCTACTTGAATAATATCAATGAGTGACTCAAAGAGCGGAAGATCATCTTTATTGGTAATTTCACTGACACTCAACAAATCATACTTCTTAGCTGTTTCAGAAAGCATTTTTAAGCCTTTTTCACCTAAGCCTTGAAAATTATACGGGCTGGTTCTTGGTTTGTAAGCACCACCCCTTAAACCATGTGCACCACACTGTTTGACATGGTGTGCAATCGCATCAATTTGCACCGCTGATTCCACGCTACAAGGCCCGGCAATAATCAGCGGGTGCTTTTTGTGATATGTGACATTATTTAACATAAAATCACGCGGTGCTTGTGCGTTATTTTTTTGACTTTCTTTAAACGGCTTTTGAACACGAATCACAGAATCAACACAAGCAAAAGCATACAATGTTTTTTCATCAAAACGTGTGGTATCACCAAGGATATAAAGTACGATTTGCGATGCACCTTGGGTTTCTTGAATAGCGAAACCTGTGTGGACGAGATGACTTTTTAAAGCTTTTAAATCATTTTCGAGATAGCCAGGTTTAACCAAAACAATCATCATTTCACATCCTTTATAAGAAACTCAATCCCTGCTTTATAACTATCAAAGCCTAAACCAGAAAACGTTTGAATACACGCTGAGGCAATCACACTGGTGTGACGAAACACTTCTATTCGTGAGGTAAGATCAGTTAAATGCACTTCAACCACAGGGGTTGAAATGCTTTTTATTGCATCATAAATTGCATAACTATAATGGGTTAATGCACCGGCATTTAATAAGATACCATCACAAGAAGCCTCCGCATCGTGAAGCCAATCAATAATGACACCTTCATGATTGGTTTGGCGCATCAATAAAGTAACACCCAAGTGATTGCCAAACTCAGTCAATTGGGTTTTTAAATCAGCATAAGTCAATGTACCATATACCTCAGGTTCACGGACACCTAAGCGATTTAAGTTAGGACCATTGATAATCAATAATTTCATGCAATTTCACCACCAGTTCATCCAATAAATTCGCTTCATTTTCAACGGATCTTCGGAGTATTATATCGGCATAATCTTTGTATAACGGGTCACGCCTTTGATAAATCTTATGCCAGTCTTCAGGCGATTGAATCAACGGACGGTGCCTGATGATTTGTGATTGAATTAACGCCGGCTCAACAGCCAAATATACAATAATAGACTGTTTTTTAAGGGTGTTCATTAAGGCTTTATTCTCTACCACCCCGCCACCGACAGAAATAATCTGTTGGTGCTTATCAGCATACCGCAAAACAACATCTTTTTCAAGCGTTCTAAAGTGGCTTTCACCCAATGTGAGAAAAATATTTTCAATTGTTTGGTTGGCCGTTTTTTCAATCATCTGATCAGTATCAACCCAAGCACGGTTCAAGGCCTGACTTAGGTGTGAAGCTAATGTTGTTTTTCCTGCAAAAGGCATACCAATAAAAACGATGTTTAGATGGTCAAAAAGCCAATCGTGCTTTAATTGATTAAAGGTCTTTTCAGAGTGACCCCGTAAACCAAAATACTTTTGACTCAAACGGGCTTGTTCAAACAACAGAGGAATACCACCACAAACTTGGATGTTATGATTTTGTGCATCAAGCATGAGTTGTGTTCTAAAAGGATTGTTAACCAAATCAACCACCAACACTAAACTTTTGAATTTAGCAAGGTTAGAAATAAGAGAATTTGTTGTGTTTGGCACCATACCCACAGGTGTGGTTTGACACAACACCACAGTTTTTAAATCAACGGCATCTAAAGAAAGCTCACCAGGCATTACATGACGGGCATAGACTTGATAATTGGTGTACCCTAAAAACTCCAGAGCATAAACTAAACTGCGCTTAGTTGCGCCGTTTCCCAGAATACTTATGCGACATGTTTTATTTTTTGGTAACCGTCTTTTTAGGGTGTTTATCAATGCAGGTGCATCGGTATTAAACGCATGCCATTGTTGCCCGTGATAAGTAATAACGTTCGCAACCTGTATTTTTTCAACAATCGGATCAACAACAGCCATGTATTGAAGCACTTCGGTCTTATAAGGCATCGTAACGTTGCCTGCGAAGGGGGTGGGATTTTCAAAAAAATCAGTGAGTGAAGGCAGAGAGAGTAACGCATATTTAATCGGTTGTGACCGTTCGTGAATCGATTGTGAAAAACTATGGGAAACGTCTTTACCTAGCAGTCCGTATTTCATTTTGCAAGGCTCTACTTTCCTCAAATATGGTTAAATATACAGCATGGATTGAAGGATGATTCTCATAGTTTTCAGCGCACTTTAAAATCGATTGTTCACGAATTGGGTCGTGTATCACTTTATCATTTAAGACTTTATTTTTACCGATTGTTTTACTTAGCTCAAAGCGTTTTTCTAACAACGCCATAATTTGTGTATCGAGTGCATCAATAGCTTCACGGGTTATGATCATTTGATCCATGACCAACCATCCTTTCTGACGATGAGTTCAAGCAGTGCATAGTAGCTAACAGCATTAATTACAGGGACAATTCTCGGGACAATACAAGGGTCGTGTCGACCTTTTAGCGATTGTAGACAATTAGATTGTGTCACAAGATTAATCGTTTTAACGGGTTTTTTAATGGAAGGTGTTGGTTTGATAACGGTGTCAAATACAATCATATTGCCTGTGGATAAACCACCCAAGACACCACCCATATGGTTTGCTTTAAAGACGACTTTATTTTGTTCATATTGCACCGTATCAGTCACCGCTTCTCCGGTCTTATTTGCCAATGAAAAACCATCGCCAAACTGAATGCCTTTAGTGCTTGGTAACGCCATAATTAAATGTGAAATAAGCGCATCGATGCCATCGAAAAAAGGGTCACCAAGACCAACTTCAAGGTTGGTGATAACAGTTTGTACAACGCCGCCGACGCTGTCTTTTTGCGCTAGGGTTTCAGTTAAAAGCTGCTCAAACTTAGGAATGAGTGTTTGATCAAACACCGGCCATTCCTGGGTACGCATTGCCAATAACTTAGCCGTTGAGACAGACATTAAATTAAGGGGTGTCGCGTGCACATTGTGCAGTTGCTTGATGTGCGATGCGACTATAATGTTTTTGCGTGCAAGCAGCTGTTTAGATAGACTACCCAAAATGACCAATAGGGCGGTCAAACGACCAGAAAAATGCCCGCCACCGCGATAATCATATGCACCATCTGAGCGTATATATGCTGGATAATCAGCGTGATTAGGGCGAACATGTCCAGGTGTATAGTCTTCAGAGTTCATGTGTTTATTCTTGATAATAATCGTGAGTGGTGCCCCTGTTGTTTTACCATTAAAGTAACCACTAATAATCTCGAATTCATCGGGTTCTTGACGTGATGTATGGTACCATTTGTTGGCTTTACGTTGTTCTAAATCTGCCTTAATAAGGTCACAATCAATGACGAAATTACCCACCATGTTGTGTACTGTGATGCCAATGATTTTTTCATGTGATTCACCAAATAAACTAACAGGGATTGCGGTACCAAATATACTCATAACAGCACACCTTTCTCAGGAATATAGTGTTCTAAGGCTGATGGATCGATCAATCGTATGATTGCTTGACCAAAATCACTTAGTTCAATGATTTCAATCGCGTTTTTTTGTTTTTTCTTATCATGCATAATTTGTTTTATTAATTGGGGTTTATCATAGGCAATCACATCGATGAGATTGTAGGCATTTAACACACGACAAATCCGTGTTTCAAAAGGTGTTTTATGAACCATAATACGGATGCCGTAAGCAACGCATTGGCCATGACTGTATTGGTACTGATAAAGATGTTCTAAGGCATGCCCAACCGTATGACCAAAATTAAGGTGTTTGCGAACATTTAAATCATAGGGATCTTGTTCGATAAACCATTTTTTTAGCTTTATGGCATGCGTAATTTGGTCATTTAATGACCAAGATTTACGCTCTAAAACAGTGAGAAATTCAGCATCTTTAATACACGCTATTTTTATCATTTCAGCGTAGCCATTACCCATTTCTTTTTCAGGTAACGTTGAGAGCACCAAAGGATCAATCATGATTTTTAGAGGTGGATAGAACGCGCCAATCACATTTTTACTCACCGTGGTGTTTAAAGCAACCTTACCGCCAATCGACGCATCGACCATCGCGAGTAACGTGGTGGGGATGTTAATCCAATCTATACCTCGGTAATATGTCGAGGCAATAAAACCGGTTAAATCACCAATCATACCACCACCGAGTGCAATGAGACATGTTGATTTATCCATGCTGTGTGCTTGTAACTCAGCAATTAAATGTTGATATACTGCTAAAGACTTACTTTCTTCACCGGCGTTAACAGTAAACACCACAACATTAGAAAGTTGTGACGATACTTTTGTTACCCACTGCTTAGGGACCCCAGTATCAGTAATGATAACGTAATCTCGCGTATCATCGAGTGCTAAATGCTCTAAAAGGGTCTGTTTAATGAAAACTTCATACGTATTAATGGCGTTTATCATCACTGTAATCATTGTTTGACCTCCTAAAACTGACATCGCCACCGAGTGCTTGATAATCCTCAAAAAAATGGGGATAAGATTTATGAATTGCTTCAGCGTTTTTAATCGTGATTGGCCCTTTAGCGATGCTCGCTGCGATACTTAACATCATGACCATACGATGGTCATGATACCCATTAAGTGTGATTGAACCAGCAAGTGGTGTTACACCTTTGATTGTGAGTGTATTGTCAGTATAATCAATGTGTGCACCAAGTGCTTTTAAGGTTTCTATGATGGCCATTAGCCGGTTGGATTCTTTATGGACTAAACGATCGACATTAACCAATGTTGTGATGCCTTCTGCTTGAGTAGCGACACAAGCGATAATCGGTGCTAAATCTGGACAGTCTTTTAAATCGAAAGATTGGCCCGTTAAAACCGATTTTTTTGTTATAATCTTGTCGTGATCAAACACAATGTTAGCGCCCATTGATTTGACAAAGTCGATGAATACACGATCACCTTGTCGGCTGAGATAATTCAGTCCGTGAATGGTGACAGTTGAATGAAACAAACCAGCCGCAATGAAAAATGCAGCTTGCGAATAATCGCCCTCAACGACATAATCGCTGGAACGATATGTTTGATTTCCGCGAATATGAAACCCGTTGTGGTGGTAGGTAATATCGATGGCGTGCGTTCTTAACACATCACAAGTTAGATGAATATACGGTGTTGATACAGGATTGTTAATCACCAAGGTTGTGTCTTGATTGAGTAACGGCAAAGCAAACAAGAGTCCGCTGATGAATTGAGAACTGGTTAAATCATCACATCTAATTTCTTTTGGAAGATTAACTTTAGATATTGTTACGGTGTTTTCAGTGATTCTCAGCTGTGTTTTATACAATGATTTGTACGTATCTAACGGCCGATTTTTAAGTGTGTTATCGGTTAAAAATGTCACAGGTTGTCCCACCAAAGAAACCAGCGGTAAAAGCATGCGCAATGTGGACGCAGACCCGCCAACTGGAATCAAAGTGTGCGGTTGTTTAAAAGGAAACATGCCAGTGACGACTAAACAATCGTCGGTTATATTAATAGTAACACCCAATAACCTTAGGGCATTGATGGTTGCATTGATGTCGGCAGAGAAAACATAAGGTGTAATCGTAGAAGTTCCTTGCGAAATCGCTGCACCTATTAATGCACGGTGCAATAAACTTTTTGAGGGGGGCACTGTTACAGCACCACTCAATGCACTTGGTTGTATGACAACATCGAATGGTTTCATGGTCGTCTCCTTTAGTGATAAGTAGCTTACATTATTCATTATACAACACCGCCTTTAAAAGCGTTAGCTGAAACTGTGAAAGCGTTTTATTTTAAGGTTGAAAACCGATAGAATTTATGCAATAATAATGTTTGTGAGACAATGAATAAAGGAGAGTAAGTTAATGGAAAATGTAGATTTAAAAATTGCACAACAGGCGCAGATGAAAAAAATCATTGAAATTGCACAATCGTTAGGGCTCAAAGCTGATGATCTAGAACTTTACGGACAGTACAAAGCTAAAATTCATTTAGATGTCGCTAAACGTTTAGGCAAAGGTAAAAATGGCAAGGTTATTTTAGTTACTGCCATTAATCCAACACCTGCAGGTGAGGGGAAATCGACAACCACCGTGGGATTAGGACAAGCCTTTACTAAGATTGGTAAGGACGCAATCATCGCCTTAAGAGAACCATCATTTGGACCGGTTATGGGTGTTAAAGGTGGTGCCGCAGGCGGCGGCTATTCGCAAGTTGTGCCAATGGAAGATTTGAATCTTCACTTTACGGGTGATATTCATGCGATTACGACAGCGAATAACGCTGTCAGCGCGATGATTGATAATCACTTGCATCAAGGCAATGCATTGAATATTGATCCACGCAGAATTAGTTGGAAACGCGCACTTGATATGAATGATCGTTCGTTAAGACAAGTGATTGTTGGTTTGGGTGGTTTTGGCAACTCAATACCACGCGAAGATGGATTTAACATCACTGTAGCGAGTGAAATTATGGCTGTGCTTTGTTTAGCCAAAGATTTAAACGACTTAAAAACACGTGTTAAGCGTATCGTGATTGGGTATACTTATGACCGTCAAGTCGTAACTATTGGTGACTTAAAAGCAGAAGGTGCAGTTACTTTAATCTTAAAAGATGCGTTACAACCAAATTTGGTTCAAACACTAGAAAACACACCGGCACTTGTGCATGGTGGACCATTTGCAAATATTGCCCATGGATGTAATAGTATTATTGCGACCAATTTGGGGCGACAATTGGCTGAATATGTCATTACAGAGGCTGGGTTTGGTGCAGATTTAGGTGCCGAGAAATTTTTAAACATTAAAACCCAACAAGCCGGATTTGACCCAAGTGCCGTGGTTTTAGTTGCGACAATCCGTGCTTTAAAAATGCATGGTGGTGTCAAAAAACAAGATTTGAAAGAAGAAAATATTGAGGCCTTGAAAAAAGGACTTGAAAACTTAGCAAAACACACAGAAACAATTCAAGCATTTAATCTACCTTACGTTGTTGCAATCAACCATTTTGTTACTGACACTGCTTTAGAAGTCCAAGTACTATCTGAGTGGTTAGAATCAAACAACCACCCTTATGCGCTGAGTCGTGTGTGGGAAAAAGGTGGCGAAGGCGCGATAGAGTTGGCAGAAAAACTCGTCGATGTTATAGAAAATAACACCCGCACATTTAAACGTCTTTACGAGTTAGATATGAGCTTAGAAGAAAAAATACGAATTATCGCTACAACAGTATACGGTGCCAAAGATGTTAGTTTTTCAAAGGTGGCATTAACACAGTTACGCCAATACAAAAAGCATGGTTGGGATAAACTTCAAGTTTGTATGGCGAAAACTCAAATGTCGTTATCAGATGATCCAAAAGTCTATGGACGCCCACGTGATTTTACAATCACAGTCCGTGAATTAAGACCATCCATCGGTGCAGGCTTCATTGTTGCTTTAACAGGTGAAATGATGACCATGCCAGGACTGCCACCACGTCCAGCCGCAATGGACATGGATGTAGACGATGACGGTAACGCTAAAGGACTATTTTAAAAAACATTAAACAAGGTGCTTGCACAAGCCAAGCACCTTGTATGCTTAAATAAGGACGGTGTAGATAATGACACTATTTGAACAGTTCAAAGCAATTCAGAAAAAACAAAAAGCCTTTGCCTTAGTTTTAAACATTGCCGGATGGGACTCTAATACTGAAGCACCTAAGGCGTGTTTTCCATACCGTGCCGAAATGTTGTCTATTATTAGTGGGGAACAATTTGCTTTAACCACTTCAGAAACATATCAACATGTAATAAATGGGTTAATTGAAACACTGGATACATTGGACACGATGCAACAAAAAGAAGTATTAAAAGCGAAAAAAAGCATGGATAAAATCATTAAAATTCCAC
>SKFU01000054.1 GCA_007117835.1 Candidatus Izemoplasma sp.
ATGGAAAAAAAAAGCAAGTTTATCGTCGACACTATGAAACAAACACATTTATGATATAATAAAGAGTACATTTGACGTCATAAGGAGGACTAATAATGAGTCATATTAAATTTTTCGCTTTAGGCGGACTCGGTGAAGATGGTAAAAACATGTACTGTCTTGATATCGATAATGACATATTCATTCTGGATGCAGGTCTAAAATATCCAAACTTAGAACTGTTTGGCGTTGATGCAATACTGCCTGACTTTTCTTATTTAGTTGAAAACAAAAACCGTGTTAGAGCACTTTTTTTAAGTCATGGTCATGAAGACCATATTGGTGCAGTACCAAAACTAATTAAAGAAATCGAAGTACCCGTTTATGGTACGTTTTTTACCCTAGCACTTTTAAAAGATGCACTGACTGAACAAGGTCTAAAACCTGAATCATTTCCACTTCATACGATTACAAAAGATTCGGTGCTGGATTTCAATCAAGTGCAAGTGTCGTTTTATCAAACCACGCATTCGATTCCTGAATCGGTGGGTATTGCGTTAGACACGAAAGATGGGGTGATTGTTTATAGTCCTGACTATACCTTTGATCAAAATGTGGACATCGCCTATAGAACATCATTCGAACGTTTGGCACGGATTGCGCACAAGCCAGTACTTGCATTGCTTACTGAAAGTTTAGGTAGTGAGCACACCGGCCACACACATACGTCTAAAAGTTTAGATTTAGAACTTAACAAAGCTTTCATGAACACTGAAAATCGTATCGTTGTGTCCGTATTTTCTACCGATATATCGCGCATTCAAAAAATTATTAACATTGCGTTGAAACATCACAAAGATATAGCGATTATCGGTAGAAAAGCACAACGCATGGTTGATATTGCCATTAATCTTGGTGTACTTAAAATACCGGATTCAAGCTTAATTAATTTAAAGTTCATTGATGAAAACAATCAAAACGAACTGAAAAACACAGTAATTTTAGTTACAGGTAACCGTCATGAGCCATTTCATATGATCCAACGCATGGTTCGTAAAGCAGACAGATTAATTCATCTAAATGAATCAGATTCTGTGCTGCTTATGACACCGCCCGTGCCAGGCACAGAAAAAATTGCTGCGCGTACACTCGATGTGTTATACCGACACAATATCCCAGTCAGTAAAATTGACAAAAGCATGTTACCACCAGCACATGCGAGCAGTGAAGACATCAAGTTACTCGTAAACATACTAAACCCAAAATACTTCATCCCCGTGATTGGTGAATACCGTCATTTTTATGCAATGCGTAAAATCGCACACGCACTAAATTATGATGATGATCACATTAAAATACTTGACAATGGACAAGTGCTCGAGTTCATCAATAAAGAAGCCAAAGAGGTTGTCTACTCGATCAATAGTGGTGACATTTTGGTCGATGGCATACTCGAAGGCGATTTGAGTGACGTTGTGTTAAAAGATCGAGAAGTACTATCTCAAGATGGTGTGGTTTTAATCATTAGTAATATTGATGCACGCAAGAAAAAACTTCTTGGGAAACCCGAGATTGTGTCTCGTGGGTTTGTCTATATGAAAGAAAATGAGGCACTCATGGATAAAATATCGGAAATATACATTGATGTGGCCAAAACAATGTTTAAAGAAAACTATATTGACTGGCGAAATCTTAGAGATAAAGTCCGTGAGCAAGTCAGTCGTTATCTTTATCAAACCACGAACCGTCGACCGATTGTAATACCTGTGCTGATTGATACACAAAAGGCTTCTAAATAATGGAATTTCATATTTTTGAAGATGATATGACCTTAGCCTCTATTCCCTCAGTAACACCGCGGGTTAGTGTACGGGCTATTATTATCGAAGATGATACAATCGTCCTCATTCACAACCAAGCGATTGATACATACGTTTTGCCTGGTGGGGGTGTTTTACAATCAGAAACACTCGAAGATGCCATTGTTCGAGAAGTTTTAGAAGAAACAGGACTTCGGGTAAAGCAAGCAGATAAAACACTGTGTGTAAAAGAACATTTTCATGATTCAATTTGGCATCACCATTTTTACTCTGTAACGGTTGGTAAAGAAACCGAACCTTTAACACTCACTGAAGAAGAAATAAGTCTTGGACACCATGTTGTTTACTTGCCACTGAGCACTGCCCTTGATTTGCTTAGTAATCATAAAGGAAAACATCCTTATTCTAAAAATATTCATCAGCGAGAACTGATCGGTTTATTACACAGCCTTTAACGTTAAAAACCCCTTCATTTTAGGGCTTTTTTTCAATTTAAGTATACGGGTTTACAATTATTATCAATATGTTATAATTATACAGGATTGAATCTTAGGAGGTAATTACATTATTATGGGAAAAATTGACACATTACAAGACTCTCGTGTAAGAGTCGAAATTGAAGTTACAAAAGAACAGTTTGATCACGGCTTAGACCATGCATTTGAAAGCATCAAAAAAGACGTTGAAATCAAAGGGTTTAGAAAAGGAAAAGTAACACGCAAGATTTATGAGCAACACAAAGGTGTTGAAAGCCTTTATGAAGAAGCGCTTAATCATGTTATTGCAGAAACATATTATCAAGCAATCACAGAAAATGACTTACAAGTGGTGGCACAACCTAAAATTGATTTAGACATCACTAAAGTCGAACGTGGCAAAAATTTTACTTATACGGCAACTGTAGCAGTTAAACCAGAAGTAACTTTGGGCGCGTATAAAGACATTGAATTTAAAAGTTTAAGCAATGATGTGACTGATGAAGAGGTCGATAAAGACATCGAACAACTGATTTCACAAAATGCTGAACTTGTATTAAAAACAGGCAGTATTGAGGAAAACGACACTGCAGTATTTGACTTTGAAGGGTTTGTGAATGGTGAGCCATTCGAAGGCGGTAAAGCTGAAAACCATGAGTTAGTCATTGGCAGTAACCAGTTTATTCCTGGTTTCGAAAACCAAATGATTGGCATGAACCCAGGTGAAGAAAAAGACATCACTGTAACATTCCCTGAAGAATATCAAGCAGAAGCCTTAGCGGGTAAAGAAGCCGTATTTAAAATTAAGTTGCACGAAGTTAAGGTAAAAGAAGTCCCTGAACTTAATGATGACTTCGTTAAAGACTTAGACAAAGAAGGCATCACGACAGTCGATCAACTTAAAACTGACGTAAGAAAACGTTTAGTGGATGAAAAAGTTAAAGCAAATGAGAATAAAAAAATTGATTTTGCCGTAGAAGCTGCGAGTAGTAATGCAAACATGGTCGTACCAGAAGATATGATTACTTCTGAAAAAAACAGAATGCTTGACAATACCAAAAGACAAGCAGAACAATACGGTATTCCATTTGAACAATATTTACAGTTTTCTGGAATGTCGCTTGAACAATTTGAAGCACGACTTATGGAAGACGCTCAAAAATCAATTCGTTTCAATTTAACCTTAGAAGCGATTGCAAAAGCTGAAGGCATTACCGCAACAGAAACTGAAATTGATGGTAAGTACGCTGAACTGGCTAAGCAGTATAACATGGAAGTTGAACAAATTAAATCACAAGTAAACCCACAAGCAATTGAACAAGAAGTTGTGGTTAAAAAAACGATTGATTTCCTTGTAGAAAACTTAAAAATTACCGCCTAATAAAAAAATTAAAACACTTCGTACGAAGTGTTTTTTGGAGTGATATGATGATTAAAATCGCTGTATTTGATATGGATGGGACATTACTCAATGATGATAAGATAATAACACCTGAGGTGTTTAAAAGTATTAAAACCTTACAGGCTTACAACATCAAGGTTGTTTTAGCCACAGGCCGTGGTTTTGAGCTGATGCGTCCTTATGCTTGTCAACTGGGTTTAAACACCTTAGCCGTTTTAAATAATGGCTCGCTAGTAAAAAATCTTGAGGATGGAACAATACTCTATGCCAATATTTTAAACAAACATACACAAAATATTGTGTTAGACTATGCCTTTGAAAATAATGATCCTTTTGCTTTATTTACTGAAACAGGTTTTTATGGCACAGACAATGTGAGAATGGATTATTATCGACAGTTTAACCGTGACTACTCAGATGCGAATATTCCGCTTCATATCACCCAAAACAAAAGCGATTTGGTTCGTGTGAATGCCTATAAATTGTTTTTGCAAATCACCGACAATAACCGATTTAAAGCGATTTATGATGCGTTTAAACAGACACTTGATGCCCATGTTACTCAAAGCATGGATGGGTTTTTAGACATTTTGCCTACTGGTACGAATAAAGCCGTCGCACTGAATGTTATACTAAAGTATTATGGTGTTGAAATAGAAGAAGTCATGGTTTTTGGTGATAATGACAACGATTCAGAAATGTTGGCAATGATTCCACATTCTTTTGCAATGAAAAACGGTTCAAGTAAAGCAATTTCAGCCGCAAAAAACATGACCAAATTCACAAACAATGAAGATGGTGTTGCCCATGAGATTAACCATTTCATTAACACCCACCTGCATCAAATGTAAACCAGATAAAAATTACATGGTTTCGATGCATAATCGATGTGTATATACTTTGATAAATATTGCTAAATAGTGTATATTATTAATTGAAGACGTTTATAAATAAGAGGTGAACATTATGTTTGAACGTACTAAAAAAACGGTTGGAAAATTACCGAGCATTGCCATCCGTGGATTGGCACCTTTTCCACATACAGATGTTCGTACTGAGGTTGGTCGAAGTACGAGCAAAACGGCGTTATTAGAGGCTGAAAGAAGCTATGATAACCATGTTTTATTGTTGATACAAAAAAATCCAATGATTGAAAAACCCACAGCCGATGATTTATTGAAATATGGTATTGTCGCAAAAATCGGCATAAAGATCAAATTACCGAATGGTAACTTTAAAGTGAAATTCGATCCGATTATGCGTGCAGAAATTTTAGGTTTTGAACAAACTGAACCTTATTTTTTGGGTAATTTTGAAACGCGTCCTGCGACACAAGACAGTGTCGATGAAGAAATCGCTTTGGTGCGCATGATTGTTAAGCAAGTGATGGAAAATGCACAATCGATATTGAACAACCCTAAACAATCGCTTGAAGCCATTCAAGCGGGTGTCTCAAGTGATAAACTGTGTGACATTTTAGCAAGTAACTTGAAAATATCGGAAAATCAAAAATATAAGTACCTTGAAACTGCGTCGATTGAAAAGCGTTTAAACTATTTGTTAGAAGACATTGAAAAAGAACGCCATATGAGTGAAATAGAAGACAAAATCAATCGTACTGTAAAGAAAAATATTGATGAAAATCAACGTGAATATTATTTGCGTGAAAAACTGCGTGCAATTCAAGAAGAACTGGGCGATAAAGTCAAAAAAGAATCTGAAATCGAGCAACTTAGAAAGCAAATTCTTGACAAAAAAATGCCGCCACACATTGAAGAAAAAGCGCTTTATGAATTGTCACGCTATGAAACACTACCAGCCGCTAGTGGTGAAAGTGGTGTCATTAGAACATACCTTGACTTCTTAATTGATTTGCCTTGGTACGAACAAAGCGAAGATCAAATCGATATAAACAAGGCTGAAGCTGCTTTAGAAAAAACGCATTTTGGTCTAGAAAAAGTTAAAGAGCGTATCGTTGAGTATTTGGCCGTCAAAATATTGACGCAAAAAAATCCACAAACAATATTATGTTTGGTTGGACCACCCGGTGTTGGTAAAACGTCATTAGCACAGTCAATCGCTGATGCATTAGGCCGTGCATTTATCAAACAGTCCTTGGGTGGTATTAAAGACGAGGCTGAAATTCGTGGCCATAGACGCACTTATCTTGGGGCCTTACCAGGTCGCATATTACAAGGTATGCGCAAAGCTAAAGTTATTAACCCTTTATTTTTATTGGATGAAATTGATAAATTAGGTAGTGATTATAAAGGTGACCCAAGCGCAGCTATGTTAGAAGTTTTAGATCCAGAACAAAACGCACGTTTCTCAGATCATTATTTAGAAGATCAATACGATTTAAGTCAAGTGCTATTTATTGCCACAGCGAATTATTTAGGCAATATTCCAGCGGCACTGCGAGATCGTATGGAGATTATTGAACTATCAAGTTACACCGAAATCGAAAAATTCAACATTGCTAAGCGCCATTTATTTAAAAAACAAATGGCCAGCCATGGATTAACTGAAAAAAAATTAACCATTGAAGATGCAGCGATCATGAAAATGATTCGAGATTACACGCGTGAAGCAGGGGTTAGACAACTCGACAGATTGTTTGGTTCTATTGTACGTAAATCCATTAAAATCATACTCGGTGATAAAGTGAAATCACTGACAGTCACAGAAGATAATTTAAGTGATTATTTGGGTAAACAAAAATATACGAACAGGTTGGCCGATAAAGTCGATCAAATTGGGGTTGCAACAGGTTTGGCCTATACCCAGTATGGGGGTGACACGCTCCCTGTAGAAATTGCTTACTACAAAGGCACAGGAAAGTTGTCATTAACAGGTCAACTCGGTGACGTAATGAAAGAAAGTGCACAAGCTGCACTGTCATATGTTCGTGCAAATCATTTGAAATATGGCATTGATAGTGATGTTTTCGATCATTCCAACGTACATATTCATGTGCCTGAAGGTGCTGTACCAAAAGATGGGCCAAGTGCAGGTGTTACAATCGTTGCAGCATTAATAAGTGCTTTAACCAATCAAAAAATTGATCATCGTGTCGGCATGACCGGTGAAGTCACGTTAAGAGGCCGTGTATTGCCAATTGGTGGGCTAAAAGAAAAAGCAATCGCAGCACATCGAAGTGGGTTAACACGCATTCTCATTCCGAAAGAAAACGCACGTGATGTGGATGACATTCCAGAAGAAGTGAAATCCGCTTTAGATATCATTATCGTTGAAACGATTGACGATATCTTAGATAATGCGCTCATTAAATAAAAGGCAATCTTGTATTGCCTTTTCTCTTCTTTAAGCTACAATTAAAGTATCAACAAAAAAGGAGCTCATTTATGATTATTCATGAAGTCAGTAACCCAATCACTGTTGTACACCCAAACGATTATCCCGATGATCATTTACCTGAGGTTGTATTTATTGGACGAAGTAATGTGGGTAAAAGCAGTTTACTCAATACATTGATAAACCGTAAGAATCTGGCATACACATCACAAAATCCCGGGAAAACCCAAACCATTAATTTTTATCGCATTAATCAAGTTTTTTATTGCGTTGATATTCCTGGCTATGGCTATGCTAAAGTTAGCAAAAAACAACGTGAAGCTTTTGGTCAAATGATTGAGGCTTATTTAACCTCACGCATTACTTTAAAGCATGCGTTCTTACTCATTGATGCGCGCCATGCACCCACTGAAGATGATGTGTTAATGGCAAACTATTTGTGGCATTATCAAATCCCTTTTACCATTATTGCGACAAAATCAGATAAAATATCGAATAATCGATTAAAAAATCATCTTAATGCGATTAATAAGGTGATTTCTTTGGATGTTGAAATTATTCCTTTTTCAATGATTACCAAATTAAACAGGGATACATTATTAGATAAAATTGAAACAATTGTAAACTCTAATATTGATTAACTATTTTTCCTGTGTTACACTATCCATAAATACAGTGATTAGGAAGAGTAAATATTATTATTTGCATAGAGAACCAGTGGTTGGTGTGAACTGGTCAAATGTAATATTGAAAGTCACCTATAAGTAGATTTAATGAAATCAGTAGTTAAATTCGTTGGCGGCGTTAACGCATTCTAAGTGCTAGGTAACTAGAACTAAGGTGGTACCGCGGAATATTTCGTCCTTATAATTATTTATAAGGACTTTTTTTATTAAAGGAGGCCAAAACATGGCATTAGAAAAAAAGTATAATCATCATGAAGTTGAAAAAAGTCGTTATGATGAATGGAAAGAAAAAGGTTACTTTAAAAGTGGTGACGCATCTAAAAAACCTTTCACCATTGTCATCCCACCGCCTAATGTGACGGGAAAACTTCATTTGGGTCATGCATGGGACAACACCCTTCAAGACATCATTATTCGTAGAAAACGCATGCAAGGTTACGACGCGCTTTATTTGCCAGGTATGGATCATGCAGGTATAGCAACACAAGCACGAATTGATCAGCGCTTAAAAATGCGTGGTACCAATCGTTTTGAATTGGGGCGTGAGTCATTTTTAAAAGAAGCTTGGCATTGGAAAGATGAGTATGCTGCACACATTCGAGAACAATGGGAAGCATTAGGCATTAGTGTGGATTACGATAAAGAGCGTTTTACGCTTGATGACGGTCTAAGCAATGCGGTTAATATGGTCTTCATAAAACTTTATGAGCGCGGTTTAATATACCGAAAAGAACGCATTATCAATTGGGATATCGAAGCGAAAACAGCCTTATCAAATATTGAGGTTGAGCATTTTGAAATCGATGGTGCATTGTACTATTTTAAGTATGTACTAGAAGACAAAACCGATAATATTTTGATTGCGACAACACGCCCAGAAACAATGTTTGCAGATACGGCAGTCATGATACATCCGAATGATTCAAAGCGGAAACATTTTATTGGAAAGAAAGTATATATTCCAGGTACCGATGTGTTAATCCCAGTCATTGAGGATGATTATGTTGATCAAGCATTTGGTACCGGTGCTGTCAAAGTCACACCAGCCCATGATCCAAATGATTTTGAAGTTGGACAGCGACACAATTTATCAATGCCTTCTTGCATGGAAGAAGATGGTAAAATGAATCATATGGCACATCAGTATGAAGGTATGATGCGTTTTGACTGTCGTAAGCAGGTTGTTAAGGATTTACAAGAAAAAGGTCTGTTAACTAAAATAGAGCCTCTAAGACACAGTGTAGGCCATAGTGAACGTACTGGTGTTATCGTCGAACCTAGATTATCAATGCAATGGTTTGTCGATATGGGTCCTTTGGCGAAAAAAGCATTAGAACAATCCACGGCACAGTTCATTCCGAGTCGTTTTGAAAAAACATTTAGAAGCTGGATGGAAAACATTCAAGATTGGTGTATATCACGACAACTTTGGTGGGGACACCGTATTCCTGCATATTATAAGGGTGATGATGTGTATGTTGGCAATAATCCGCCCAAAGGTTATGTCCAAGATGAAGATGTTTTAGACACCTGGTTTTCATCAGCACTATGGCCATTTTCAACCCTCGGATGGCCAGAAGAGACTGGTAATTTTCACCGTTATTTCCCTACTCAAGTAATGGTTACTGGCTACGACATTATCTTCTTTTGGGTAGCAAGAATGATTTTTCAAAGTCTCGAATTTACAAAGAAAACACCGTTTGAGCACGTTTTGATTCACGGTTTAATTCGGGACGATCAAGGCCGAAAAATGAGTAAATCACTCGGAAATGGTGTCGATCCAATGGACATTAAAAAACAATACGGCATGGATACGCTTAGATATTTTCTAACGACAAACTCAGCACCGGGACAAGACCTTCGTTTTGAAATGGAAAAAGTAGAATCGAGCTGGAACTACATCAATAAATTATGGAACATTGGCCGCTTTATCTTAATGCATGTGAATGATTTGTCTTTAGCGGCATCACATTTTGATAAAGCCGCTTTGACACTTAAAGATCGCTGGATACTCCATCGTTTAAATGAAACCATTGATACGGTAAACAGACATTATGATCACTATGAGTTTGGTGAAGTTGCTAAGGCACTTTACAATTTTAGTTGGGATGACTTTGCATCATGGTACATTGAATGCAGCAAGGTTACATTGTTTTCTACTGATCAAATCGCGATTCAAACCACAAAATCTGTGATGCGTCACGTGTTTATTGCGATACTTAAAATGTTACATCCTTTCATTCCGTTTGTGACTGAAGCACTTTATAAGCAAATACCAAATACTGATGCATCAATTATGATTAGTGATTGGCCGCAACATGATTCAAGTTTAAATGACCCAAGTTCAGTCAAAAACTTTAAGATGCTACAATCACTCATTACCGAGATAAGACATACACGCAACGACTATCAAGTAATCCCAACGCAAGCGATTGATATATACATTCAAACAAACCATGATTACCAAGACGTGTTTAAGAAAGAAGAAGAGTGGTTACACAAGTTCATTCGCCCTAATCGATATGTTTTGGATGAGAAAATTACGCTTAGTGAAGAAAGTTTATCCTTTATACATGCGGATTATACACTGTATTTACCATTGGGTAGTTTGATGGATATTGAGCAAGAAATCAGTAAGCAAGAAAGTGAACTTAATCGGTTAGAATCAGAGATTAAACGTGCCCAAAATATGTTGTCAAACTCAAATTTTTTAGCCAAAGCACCGCAAGAAAAAGTATTAAACGAAAAAGAAAAACTCGAAAATTATGAAAAAGAACACGCGCAAGTCAAACAGCGTTTAGAGGAGCTTAAAAAAAGTGTTTAAGTCACTTAACGATGCTCAAAAATGGATTGAAAGTGTTGAAAAGTTTGGTCAAAAATACGATTTAAAACGCATGATTACCGCTTGTGAAATGCTTGGACACCCTGAAAAGTCATTTAAAAGCATTCACATTGGTGGAACCAATGGTAAAGGCTCAACGTTAACGTTTTTAAAAGAAATGCTGAGGGCAGAAGGGTATCAAGTTGGAACCTATACAAGCCCTTACTTAGTTCATTTTAACGAACGTATTACGTTAAACGACAAATACATCTCAGATGAAGATTTTTTGTTTTATATCAACAAAATATACACTTTCCAAAAACACTATTTAACTTTGTATAATGATCAAATTACGTTTTTTGAATTGCTCACATTGATTGCGTTTTTATATTTTCAAAAACAGCAACCTGATATTGTACTGATTGAAGTCGGTTTGGGTGGCACTTTAGATGCTACGAATGTAATCACACCAGTCTTAAGCATCATTACAACCATAGGCTATGACCATCAAGAGGTTTTAGGAAACAGTTTAGAATCAATTGCTTTAAATAAATTAGGTATTGTCAAAGAAGGCATACCTTTAGTCACAGGCATCGAACAAATAGCACTTCTTCCGTTATTTATTTCGTATACAAACAAAAAACAAAGTCCATTTCACCATGTGGCTCTAAACGATTATAAAATATTGGACTTTTCAGTGCCAACGAAATTTTCATATTTAAGTGAAACGTATTGCATTAACATGGCCTCAGAATATCAAGTGAAAAACGCGGTTTGTGCACTGCTTGCAGCACGTGTATTAAATGATACAACACCCTATAATATATCCGTTGATAGTCAAAAAACAGGTGTAAAAAGAGCGTTTTGGCCAGGACGTTTTGAAATTATCGGATCTGTCATTTTAGATGGTGCACATAATTTACCTGGCTTACAAGCTACGTTAGAAACCGTTAGAAATTATTACCGTAACCACGAGATTCGGGTGGTGTTCACCGTTATGAAGGATAAGCAATATGAGCCCATGATTCAGTTACTCGATCAATACGCTGATCAGCTATGCTTTACAGAAATTCCTTATCCGCGGTGTGCATCAGCAGAACTGCTCTATACGCTGTCAAACCATCCTAAAAAATCAATGAACAACAATTTTTTAGCGGCGTTTAATCATTTATTGCCAAAATCACCACAATCAATATTGCTTATCACTGGCTCGTTGTATTTTATTAGTATGATTAGACCAACGGTAATGGCTCATAAAAACACTGTATAAGATTCAATGACGTACAGTGTTTTTTATTTGTTTCAAAGTCATGTACTTCTAGTATTTTAAGCGCTAAAATAGTATACTATTGGTGGTGATGATATGAAACGAATACTTAAATACACTCCGTATATTGTCTATTTTATAATCATGTACTTTTTTGTTTTCAGTATTCTGATTTTTAAGGTGCACATGCCGACAAATGCAACCTATGCATACGACCTTGAATCATTGATGAACGTTGACGAACACCATACACATTTCGCGCATTTAATTGAAGACCGCCAGAAGGCATTTGATGTGCGTTTAGCACTGATTGATGAGGCGCAGTCGCAAATTGATATTACATACTATGTAATCCATTCTGGTGCAGCGCAAGCGTTGTTTTATGGTGCATTATTAAATGCAGCAGACCGTGGTGTTAATGTCCGTTTAATTATTGATTGGTTGTTTTATATGGAACGAAATCACTTGATCGAAAGTGATCTAACCGCATTATCTATGCACCCAAATATTGAAGTGAAACTGTATGAACCATTTAGTCTTAAAGCACCCTATGCCATCCAAAATAGGCTGCACGATAAGTTTATCGTGATTGATCAAACATATGCCTTAATCGGTGGGAGAAATATAGGGGATCGCTATTTCTTTGATTTTGATGAACCCGGTCAAATGACCCAAGACAGAGATGTCTTAATCTTCGGTGAAGACAGTCAGTATCCGCCTGTTCTTGCGATGAGCGCTTATTATGAATCCTTGTTTAACTATGCGCATAACATGGTTTTAGAAGGCGTGCACCAAGATGAAAACAGAGATAAAGTTTTAAAAGCAGATTACCTAAAATACCAAAAACTTTATTTGCCAGATCAGTTGTTAAATACCCTTAAGGTGAATGCCATACAAGTCGACAACATCACTTTTTTAAGAAGTCCGTTAGAACGCATGCAAAAGTCACCCGTTGTTTTTCAAACACTCGTAAATATCTCAGAACATTATGAATCAATCACAATACAATCACCCTATATTATATTCAGTAAACCGATGCATCGCATGTTACCGAAAAACACGCACCATGAATACACCATTCTTACCAACTCTATTGCTGTATCTCCTAATTTTTTAGCGGCTTCCGGTTATCTTAATAACCGTCAGCTATTGGCTAGATATAGCGACTTATACGAGTATCAAAACCAAACTTCCTTACACACTAAAACCGTCTTGATGGGAGACGATCTAACAGTGATTGGTTCATTAAATTTAGATCCAAGAAGTGCGTTTTTAAGCACTGAAAGTGTCGTTGTTATCATCTCTGAGAGTTTTAATGAGCATGTTAAACGAGTCAATAATGACTATTTCGAAAACAGCTTACGTGTTTTAGAAAGCGGTGCATATGAACCCAATGAAGATGTCTTGCCAACATCAATGAATCGTTTAAGATACTTAGCAATAAAACTCTTTAGCTATATGAGTTATTTGTTTCCTGAAATGCTTTAACTGGAGTGATACATTTGAAAAATACAGTAAACTACCAAAACTTCGTATACGATTTATGTGAATGGTATCGTATTAACCAACGTACTTTACCTTTTCGAAAAACGCGTGACCCCTACGCTATATTTGTTAGCGAACTCATGTTGCAACAAACTCAAGTTGATACAATGATTGACTACTATAATCGATTTATGGCATCATTCCCAACGATTGAGGCCCTCGCTAATGCACCTTTAGAATCCGTGTTAAAGGCTTGGGAAGGTTTGGGCTACTATCGACGTGCAGCGTACGTTCATAAGACTGCACAAAAAATCGTTAGTGAATACCAAGGAGCATTCCCTAATAATTATAAGGATCTTTTAAAACTTCCCGGAGTTGGTCGGTATACCGCAGGTGCGATTCTTTCCATTGCATATATGATTCCAACGCCTGCGATTGATGGGAATGTTTTCCGCGTAATCACACGCTTATTGATGATTGATGATGATATCACAACCGCTAAAGCATATCAAAAAGTTGAAAAAGAACTCCAATTAATGTTGGCGTATGATAATCCAAGTGATTTTACACAAGCCCTTATGGAGTTGGGTGCACTTGTTTGTCTAAGACAACCCAAATGTCAAATATGCCCTGTAAAGTCCCATTGCTTCGCATACGAACATAGTTGTCAGCTAGCTTTTCCAAACAAACCTAAAGCCAAAACTAAAAATATGGAATCTCAAATTGCATTTATTTATGAAAACAACGGAATGTTTCTATTGTCTAAAAGACCTCAAACAGGTTTACTCGCAAACATGTTTGAATTTCCTCAGTTTCAAACAACTTCACTAACGGCTGCGATTCAGTCATTCAATAAAATTTACAACACAATAATACAAGATACGGTTTTACTTACTGAATTTAAACATCTGTTTACCCACAAAATATGGCAAATCCGTGTTTATAAAATTAAGACTGAAGTTCCAATCACGGATTCACTGTATAGATTAAACACACTGCCTTATGCGATGAGCAAAGCACATCTTAAAATTAAAGATTTAATTTAAAGTAATCTTCCCATCAACACGTAATCATTGTTTTAAAAGAGGAGGATTACAATGTATCAAATTAAAGAAATGCCGATACAAGAAAGACCTAGAGAACGATTCATGCATTATGGCAAAGACTCACTAGCCGTTCACGAACTTATTGCAATCATCATTAGAACAGGACACAATCACGTTTCAGCGTTAGACTTAGCAAAAACAATCATGTTACAGTTTCCGACATTGAAATCTTTAAATCAAGCATCGATTGAATCATTAACAAAAATTAAAGGCATGGGTCATGCCAAAGCAATTCAAGTACTCGCAGCGCTAGAACTTGGTAATCGTTGTCATAAAGAATTGTTTTCTTTACAGCAGTCTTTCAGCCACCCAAACCATGTATATGATTTCTTAAAGCACGAAATGGAAATGTTACAACAAGAACACTTTTATGCCTTATACTTAAACACCAAAGGGAAGTTAATTAAAAAAGAATGTCTTTTTGTTGGTTCTTTGAGTGCTTCATTGGTTCACCCCAGAGAAGTATTTAAACACGCAGTGACGCTAAGCGCTGCCTCAATCATTATCGCTCACAATCATCCATCTGGGGACCCAACACCATCACAAAGCGATTTAAAAGTAACAAAAGCATTAAAAGAAAGTGGTGAACTAATGGACATAGAAATAACAGATCACATCATTATTGGAAAAGGTTCTTTTTATTCTTTTAAAAAACATAGTCTGGTTTAACTAAATCAACAAATGAATGGACAAATGCAATAAATTAAAGTATAATAATTAAAGTTTGTTTATGTGTATTTTTAATTGACAAAAAGACTTGTTTTTGTTATTATTTTTACGCTTAGCAGCATACCGCACAGAACGGGTTTAAAAGCATAGCACCCTAATGGCGAGTCTTAAAAATATGAGGAGGTGCTCAAAATGTATGCAGTAATTCAATCAGGTGGTAAACAATTACGTGTTTCCGAAGGCAGTGAAGTTTACGTTGAAAAAGTAAATGTATCTGAAGGCGAAATGATTGTTTTCGATGAAATACTTATGATCGGTGGCGACCAAACAGTGGTTGGTAATCCGTTTGTGAAAGGTGCTAAAGTCGAAGCAAAAGTTGTCAAACATGGCAAACAGAAAAAAATAATCATTTTTAAATACAAGCCAAAGAAAAAATACCGTCGTAAACAAGGACACAGACAACCTTATACAAAACTAGAAATAACAAAAATTCACGCTTAATTAAGCAAAACTATTATCGGAGGTGACAATGATGTTACTAGACATTCAAATATTACAATGTATGGCTTCAAAAAAAGGAGTCGGTTCAACCCGCAATGGCCGCGATTCAGCTGGACGTCGTTTGGGTGCTAAATTATCAGATGGTCAGTACTGTACAGCTGGCTCTATTATTTATCGTCAACGTGGTACTAAAGTACATCCTGGCACAAATGTTGGGATTGGTAGCGATGATACACTGTTTAGTAAAGTGGACGGCATCGTACGTTTCGAGAAAATGGGTAGATCTAGAAAGCAAGCTTCAGTATACCCTGAATAATTTATAAAATGAATGGCAAGCACTTGTGGTTTGCCATTTTATTATGTCGCGTGTATAATTATGTTTGAGAATATAAACAGGTGATATCATGATAAGACTGGCACATTTAAATGATTTAGATCAGATTGATGCATTGGCAGTTAAGGCAATAAAAGCCATGCACCAGGCAAACATTTTTCAGTGGGCATTAGACTATCCTCGAAAACAACATTTTTCGGTAGATATTCATGCATGCGAGTGTTTCGTTTACGCACTCAACGACATAATTATCGGGGTCATGGTAATCACCAAAAAAAAGGAAGCTGCCTATGACGAAATCGCGTGGCTTAATGATGAAAGCACAACAATTCATCGACTGATTGTTGACCCTGTTTATCAAAATCAGCGCATCGCTTCTAAGCTCATTCAATACGCTTTACACCTAACCAAAGAATTAGGGTTATCGTCCATTAAAATTGATACTCACCCAAGTAACTATAAAATGCGCAATTTTCTTAAAAGAAATCATTTTATTGAACTAGATTATTTAAAGTCTATCCATCGAATTGCTTACCAGTTGTTAGTTTCTCCTAAAATTCAAAGAATAACAGTATTAGGAAATAGTGGTACGGGTAAAACAACACTGGCAAAAAAACTAAGTCATCGACTGAATTATCCACATCTATCACTTGATTCAATTTATTGGCAACCAAACTGGAAAAATGCAAGCAGTCATCAATTTAACAATGATGTGTTAACATTTATGAAAAACAACCAATGCTTTGTCATTGACGGAAATTACATGAACTCCGCATCATTTGAAGCACGCCTTAAGTTCTCAGATACAATTATTATTTTAGACTACCCAATCAATATTGCAATCAAGGGTATTTTCGAAAGAGAAACTGAGTATAAACATCGACATCGCAGTGATATGGCTGAGGGTTGCATTGAATCAGTCGATCAAGAATTTTTACACTATGTTTATCATTTTGAACCAAAAAACAATAAAATAAAAGCATTTGCTTTAAAACACGCACTTTCAAAAAATATTTATATTTTTAAAAATAGATCCCAGTTAAATACGTGGCTAGAATCAATTTAGGAGGCCTATATGTTTGTAGATTTAGTAAATATTAAGATTTATAGTGGCAAAGGCGGCGATGGAATGGTCGCTTTTCGTAGAGAAAAATATGTCCCAAAAGGCGGACCATCTGGTGGTGACGGTGGACGTGGTGGCCACATCATTTTTGAGGGTGACGAGGGCCTATCAACCTTGCTTGATTTGAGATACCATAAACACTTAAAAGCTGACGATGGCGAAGATGGTAAATCAAAACGCATGGATGGTAAAACCGGTGAAGACCTAATCGTTAAAGTTCCCCTAGGGACTACCTTGTTTGATGATGAGACAAATAAAGTGCTTGTCGATATTACTGAGCACCAACAAAGAGAAATCATCCTTAAAGGTGGTCGTGGTGGTCGTGGAAACGTTAAGTTTACTTCAAGCCGCAACACCGCACCAGAAATCGCAGAAAAGGGTGAGCCCGGCATTCAACTTAACATTCGAGTAGAACTTAAATTACTTGCAGATGTTGGTCTTGTAGGCATGCCAAGTGTTGGCAAAAGCACATTGATTAGTATCGTCTCAAAGAGTCGCCCAAAAATAGCGCCTTACCATTTTACGACATTAACACCGAACCTTGGTGTTGTTGGTACAAAAGAAGGAAAAAGTTTTGTAATCGCAGACCTCCCTGGATTGATAGAAGGTGCCTCACTTGGCCAAGGATTAGGCTTGCAATTTCTAAGACATATTGAAAGAACACGTGTAATATTGCATTTAATTGATATGGGTGGTTTTGAAAATAGAGACCCATACGAAGATTACTTGGTTATCCAAAATGAACTAAAAAACTACAAATATGATTTGACCAGTAAACCACAAATAATTGTAGCCAATAAAATGGATCTACCCAATTCAGAAGAAAATTTAGCACGTTTCAAATCAAAATATCAAGGTGAGTCTGAAGTCATCGCAATCAGCGCAGCGACTCGAAGCAACATCGACTTACTTATGTATAAAGCCTCAGAATTACTTGAACAAAGAAAACTAGAAACCCTTTATAAAGATGATGATTTCATCGATTACGTAACCTACACTTTTCAAGCCGACGAGAAGAAATTCGAAATTGAAATCAGCCCTGATGGCACTTATAACATTACCGGTACAGCACTAAAAAGATTGTTCGACATGACCGATTTTTCTAAGGATCAATCCATAAACAGATTTGCAAGACAACTAAGAAGTTTAGGTGTTGATCAAGCCTTAAGAAACAAGGGTGTTTCTCATGGAGATACTGTAACAATATTCGGTTATAGTTTTGAATTTTTAGATTAAAATCACATATTGATTTCTTTGCTAATTATGTAAAAATCGAGCCTCTCTTATGCAATTAATTTTTTAAGATTGTTTTTACATTACAATGAATATATAAAGTAATAACCATTTAAAAACCATCAAACGTGTTAATTAACAGTCATAAATAATTATAATTACTTAGCACATTTCTCATCAATAATCCACACGAAAAAATCACATGTTTTCACTCAACTCTCTTTTAATAAATTAGTCATATTACAAAACTAAACAACTAAAATATAACTACTAACTCTTGATTCTAATTTAATATTTGAATGTTCAGTTCAAGCAAAATGTTTTTGTAGAGTTCCTGTTTTAATCAAAGCATTAAATGAATCACTGTATTGCTATTATCCTTGAAAATATTCATTTAGTTACCATACGAACAGTAAGGAGCGAAGACTATGTATAATTATCTAAAAGGCATTATAAAAGAGATTGAACCAGATAAAATTACATTAGATGTCCATGATGTTGGTTACCAAATCATATCCTCAAATCCATATCAGTTTAAATTAGAAGACATTATTAAGGTGTATATTTACCAACACGTAAAAGAAGATTCTATTACTTTATATGGATTTAAACACCCCGATGAAAAATCACTTTTTATGCAATTGTTGAGTGTAAAAGGTATTGGCCCAAAAAGTGCTTTAGCAGTTTTAGCTAGCGCTCAAGTAAATGAGATTATTAAAGCAATCGAAATCGGAGATTCAAAGTACCTTAATCGCTTTCCTGGTATTGGCCCGAAAGCCAGTCAGCAAATCATTCTTGATCTTAAAGGCAAAATTCAAGTTGGAACCGTAAATTTAAAAAGCCAAAATAAGCTATCTGAGGTTGAAGATGCATTAAGGGCATTGGGTTATAAAAACAAGGAAATTGAACGAGTCGTGCGTGATTTAGACAGTCAAAAGGAAACTTCAACACTCATAAAAGACGCATTACGTCTAATTTCTCGCTAATTTTAAAGAATGAATATTTCAGTATTAAACGTCTTAATAAAGCGATAAAATCATCATTTTTAGATGATTTTATCGCTTTTTTTAAACGCTCAGAGAAAAAATAAACTGTCAGTTGACAGTTTATCGACTAAATAATTGAATTAATGAATCATGTCTCAGACCATTCTCTAAGCCAATCATTAATAAGATTCTCGCTTTTTGTCCATTTAAATTACCACCGAGAATACACCCAGCATTTACAAGGTCTTTGCCACCTCCTAAGTACCCGTAAGTGTCTAAAACACGGCCTCCATAGCATCTTGATACAATTACAATTGCCACATCATTGCTAATGGCATTCTTTATAGATTCAATCATTAGTGGTGGTAAATTGCCTCTACCAAGCGCTTCAATAACAATGCCTTTAGCACCTTTTTCAACATAATAATCAATAACATCGCCATTCATTCCAGCATAAGCTTTTAGCAAGTAAGTGTTCAAATTATAAGCGTTCTTTAACCCGTAAACGCGTCTCATAATGATTGACCGATAGTACAATACGTCATCACCATCAATTATTCCTAACGGACCGAATTCAAATGATTTGAATGTATCCAAATTCAATGTGTGCGTTTTAGTTACTTCACACGCAGCATTAATTTCATAATTCATAACAACCAAAACACCTTGATTTTTCGATGCATCCGACATTGCAACCTGAATGCTAGAAACCAAATTTGTTAACCCATCATAACCCAGTTCACTGGCATTTTTCATTGAGCCAGTCAAAACAATCGGTTTAGATCCGTCATACACAACATCCAGATAAAACGCAGTCTCTTCAAGAGTGTCTGTTCCATGGACAACAACCACACCGACAAAATCATCGAGTTCAACAAAACCATCAATGACATTTTTTAATTCATACATTTTCATTGGGTCAATATATGGACTTGGCAATTTTGAAAACTCATAAGCCACTAGATTATCAAAATCAGTAACCGCAGCCAACGTTGCGATCAGTTCATCCGGTGTGACACTAGGCACAGCACCTTGCAACTTTGAGCTTACTTTCATAGCAATAGTTCCACCTGTAAATACCAATGCAACCTTATTCATCATATCACCTCATATTGATTGTATCATGTAATAAAAAAAAGCACTGAAAATTTTTAAAATATTTCAAATTTTAAAATCACATAACCGATTTGTTTACTCAGAGCAACATGCCAAAAACTTCATTATTCACATACGCGAAAAAACCAAAAAATATTTCGTTAAGAGAACTATAAAACGTTATATACATTTACACACTATACGTCTAATAGCTATATTTAAAGATGTTTTATCTATGTTAACATAATATATATTATAGGTAGTTACATATAACGTTGTGATTTGGTATTGAATTCTTATAAGAGGTGGTTGCATGAGTATATTAATACAGATTATCAACCTGTTAAGCTTGAGTGACTGCTTCTAATAATAGTCAAATAAATCTTATGAGCATATTTACAGTTCTACTTCTTTTATTTGAAACTATAGAACCATAATTTTCTCTAGTTTCTCTTTTTTTCATTCTTTTGAGTATCACATTAGGTAAAACATTACATGCGCTTAGAAGCCAAATTTCAAATCATTTTTGTGGTTAGTTATATTGCGTGTGTGTTCATACTCATATTGGTCGTACATACGAATATTTTTGCAGGCGCTTGTCTTGCCAATCATTTTTATAATCCCTGTTTTTCCCTATGCGCATTACATTCATTTTATGAGCTTAAGTACACGACCTTTTTTAACTTACTTATTTTTTTATGAGTTGCCTAATTATTAAATCCTTGTATTTTTCTTTCACTTCTGTTAAGTGGTCAATTTGTATAGTTGATATCTTATTATTATTACAGAGACAAAAAGTACTACTTCTTCTATTATGTTATGCGTGACAATATTTTCAGACTATTTTTTTTTGTATTTCATAACTATTGTTTTATTTATATTTTTTTAGTGCGCTTGTTTTTTTGTTGATGTTAAGGAAATTACTTTTTTTGACCACTTAGATCGTTTTTTCTTCATTGGTTTGTTTTGTATGTTTGGCTTTTATTATAAGTGCAGACATTACATGCAATGCATTCATTTTTACTTCATGTGTTTCTTACGTGTAAAATCTCATGCCGTATATGCCTCGAACCATCATGCAATCAAATAACTATTTTTACATAGCGTAAAGATGACTTTTGGGATTATTGTTTTATTATTGTATAAAGATCAAAGGCTAATCAAATTATCTGAGTACGCTTTTTATTCTTTTATAAAGA
>SKFU01000056.1 GCA_007117835.1 Candidatus Izemoplasma sp.
AGAAGATGTTCAAACACTAACCGATGAATATATTGAAAAAATTAATCAATCGGTACTTGCGAAAGAAAAAGATTTAATGACGGTATAATTGACCACTTCATTGTGGTCTTTTTTACGTTGTTTATGGCATAAAAACAGATAATGGTGTATAATAAACGTTGCATTAAAAAGAGGGGAATACCATGCGAAAACAACAAAAAATAATGAAGAAAGCATTGCCTAAGCACGTTGCCATTATTTTAGATGGTAATGGCCGATGGGCGAAACGTCGTGGTTTACCACGTTCAATGGGTCATTATCACGGCGCTTCAAACCTAAAAAACATTACAATATTCGCTTATGAGGTAGGTATCCAAGTGTTAAGTGTGTACGCGTTTAGTACAGAAAATTGGGCACGCCCACAAGAAGAAGTTGAGTATTTAATGGGGTTACCAAAAACACTCGAACAACAGTTTAAAGACGCGTTTGACAATAAAGATTATGCAATTCGAGTTATGTTTAGTGGTCGTCGTGATCGTCTCCCTAAAGACGTTTTAGAACTCATGGAATCGTTAGAAGAGAACACTAAACATCATACACAAATGATACTTAATGTCTGTGTTGATTATGGTTCATACACTGAGTTAACTGAAGCAACAAGACAAATATGTCAACAAGTAAAAAATCATGAGATAGAAATAGAAAATATTGATGAACACACCATTCAACAGCATTTGTATACCAAAGAATTGCCACCGGTGGATTTATTGATTCGAACCAGTGGTGAGCAACGTTTAAGTAATTTCTTGTTGTGGCAAGTGGCTTATGCCGAATTTTACTTTACAAAGAAACACTGGCCAGCGTTTAAAGAAAAACAATTTATTCAAGCGATTAAAAATTATCAAAGCCGTCAACGAAAATTTGGTGGGTTAAAGGAGTAGACCATGAGAACACGTACAATTACAGGCATCGTCATGGCGATTGTGCTAATCCCAATGCTGTGGTTACCAGATGGTTTTTTTTTCATTATTATTGGCGTGCTAACGATGGTAGCAAGCTATGAGATGGTAAATGTATATGGTGCCCAAAATCCGCTGAAATGGCCAGCTTATTTTTTTCATATAATGGGTGTAATTCTCCTTTATGGTGTCACATTGATGACATACCTTAATGGCGTGAACCCGTTGGTTATTTTATTGGCAATCATGTGGATTTTGATTATTGGCGCAGTTGCCATGATTTTTAGTGATTCACTAAGTTCAAAATTATTGAGTCAAATGTGTTTTAGTATCATATATATTGCCTTAGCGTTTGTTGCAATTAGCGTGATTAAAACACAAGGTTTAGCGTTTTTTATCTATTTCTTGATGTTATCGATGCTGACAGATATGTTTGCTTATTATGTTGGTATTCGATTTGGCAAACATAAACTAGCCCCGCGCATTAGCCCTAAAAAGACCATTGAAGGTGCGGTTGGTGGCACAGTCATTGCTGTGTTTTTTGCCACACTGTTTGGTTATTTCTTAGATATATTTTGGGTTGAACAAACGATGTTACCTTGGGTTATTATTATTGTGATGGGCGTTACGGTCTCGTTTAGTGCTCAAATTGGTGATTTAATCGCCTCAAAAATTAAACGCGATCATGGGGTTAAAGATTTTTCTAATCTATTACCTGGTCATGGTGGTGTCATGGATCGCTTTGATTCAACCATGTTTGCGGCGTTACTGTTAATGTTTTTCTTGTTTATTGTTGAGGTGATTGCATGAAAACAGTGCATGTTTTTGGTGCAACTGGAAGTATCGGCAAACAAACCATTGAAATGATTGAAACGTATAAAGAGGCATTTAAGCTTGGCGCGATTTCTGCACGTTATAATGTTGATGAAGTCATTAATATATGCAATAACCATAACGTTTCGATGGTTGTTATGGACCAAAGTTGTGAATCCAAATTTAAGCAAGCGCACCCCAATATTCAGTTTTTAGGATTACCCAAAGGATTAACTGAGTGTATTAAGCGTATATCTGATGGTGTACTTGTTAACGCACTTGTGGGTAGTGTTGGCCTTGAACCCACATTGACTGCCATTGAACTGGGTATCGATGTGTTACTTGCGAATAAAGAAAGTCTTGTTGTTGGCGGGCCTTTAATCCAAACAGCGCTAAGCCAATCTAAAGCGCGGTTAATACCGATAGATAGTGAGCATGCCGCGGTAAAAGCATGTTTAAAAGGTAGTTGTCTAGAAGATGTTGAACGAATTATTATTACCGCGAGCGGTGGTAGTTTAAGAGACCATTCTATCGAAACACTCAATGATGTTCGCGTGGAAGACGCGTTAAATCATCCCAATTGGGATATGGGTGCAAAGATTACCATTGATTCTGCGACGTTAATGAATAAAGTCTTTGAAATCATTGAAGCGCATTATTTGTTTGATTTACCTTATAAAAAAATACAAGCGGTTTTACATAAAGAAAGTGTGATTCATGCTATTGTAGAGTTTGTAGATGGCAATCGCGTTGCCCATTTAGGACCTGCAGATATGCGTATCCCAATTTTATCTGCATTGCAAGATGAAACACGTTTTCAGTTTAAAAGTTTGTTTGATTTAACGAAGATTCAAAGTCTAAATTTTGCACCAATTGATTTTGAACGATATCCATTATTTGATCTTGGCATGACGGTCGTTAAAATGTCACACATGCATATTGTTACGATGAATGCGGCCAATGAAGTGGCCGTTGAAATGTTTTTAAATGAAACCATCAAATTTGGTGATATACAGACATTAATTTTGGCTGCGTTAAACCATTTTGAACACGATATGACGGTGTCGCTTCCAGCGATTATCGCGCATGACAAAGCGGTTAGAAAATATCTGATAAACAGATATACATAGAAGGTGATTATTTTGTTTTTAGTGAATATTTTAGTATTTATATTAGTATTGGGTCTTGTGATTCTTATCCATGAACTCGGACATTTTTTAATGGCCAAAAAGGCGGGTATTTTATGTCATGAGTTCGCACTTGGTATGGGACCTATTTTATACAGTAAAAAAATTGGTGAGACACTTTACAGCATCCGTGCAATTCCAATTGGTGGGTTTGTGATGATGGCTGGTGAAGAAGTTAATGATGAAATGATTAAAATCGGACAGGCGATTAAAGTTAAAAAGAACGCAAATGGACTTGTTGATGAAATCATTCTAGATGTTAATGATCCACACTATGAAGACTGTGAAGCAATCGATGTGTTTTTTGTTGATTTAAAAGGCCGTGATGAAGGGCCTTTGATGATTAACGAGCACCGAGTTGATACGCAAGCTTATTATATTATGAAGGGTAAACGACTACAAATTGCACCGTATAATCGCAGCTTTGAATCAAAAACAATAAGTCAACGATTCGGTGCAATATTTGCTGGACCATTCATGAATTTTGTGTTGGCATTTGTTTTGTTTGTCTTGATTGCTTTTATTGTGGGTTTCCCCGTTATAGACTCAAACGAGTTGGGTGATGTTCGTGACAATTCACCCGCCTCACAACTATTTGAGATTGGTGATCGCGTGATTTCTGTGGGTGATACAGAGGTTGATTCATGGGTTGAATTTGTCAATGCGATGGCGCGTTATGAAGGCACGCGTAATTTACCGATTGAAGTGCTGCGTGGTGACCGTGAGATTGCGTTCACAATCAATCCACGTATCTATATTTATAGTATTGGTATTAGTTCGCATATAGACACTTCAGATGTGGTGCGTATCGGCCCTGTGATTGATGGGACTTTAGCAGATCAAGCCGGTTTCTTATCGGATGATGTGATTGTTGCGGTTGACGGTACAGATATTAATGATTGGGCGACATTCATTCAAATTATGAAAGCCAATACCGCTGGAAATACCATGCAATTTACATTATTAAGGGGTTCTGATACTGTTGAACTCAATATTCAACCTTATGATGAGGGGCTTTTAAATGCACAAGGTGTTCGTATTGTTGAAAGTTTAATTGGTGTGTCTCCAACGACGGAACGTGCTTTCCTTAGAAGTTTTGTTAGTGGTGCTGTAGGGGTTAGAAACTCAGCCACAATGATATTTGATACGTTACGATTGTTAATTAACAATGACCGTGTTGGTGTCGGGGATTTGGCAGGACCAATCGGTATTTATACAATCACATCCCAAGCATTGGCACAGGGATTTGTTGTCTTCTTAAATTGGACTGCACTACTTAGTGTGAATTTGGGTATTTTAAACTTATTGCCGATTCCGGCATTGGACGGTGGCCGTTTGGTATTTTTGGGTTACGAAGGCATTACCAAGCGTAAAGTTAACAAACGTGTTGAAAACACGTTACATTTAGTGATGTTTATGCTGCTGATGGGGCTATTTATTTTCGTAGCCTACAATGATATATTGAGACTATTTAATTTACGATGAGGTGACGTTATGAAACAAAGTTTGCTGTTTGTACCAACATTAAAAGAAGCACCAAAAGATGCAGAAGTTAAAAGCCACAAGTTAATGGTTCGTGCCGGTTTAATTAAGCAAACAGCCGCAGGGATTTACACTTATTTGCCTTTGGCAACGCGTGTAATGAAAAACATAGAGGCGATTATTCGTGAGGAGTTGGATGCTCGAGGGTGCAGCGAAATGCTAATGCCTGCGCTACAGTCTCGTGACTTATGGGAAGAATCCGGTCGTTGGAGTAAATACGGGCAAGAGTTAATGCGTCTTAAAGACCGAAAAGACCGTGATTTTTGTTTGGGTCCAACCCACGAAGAAGTGGTTACACACGCGGTGAGAGATTATCTTAACTCGTATAAAAAATTGCCATTGGCTTTGTATCAAATTCAAACTAAGTTTCGTGATGAAATGCGTCCTCGATTTGGATTAATGCGTGGTCGCGAGTTCATTATGAAAGATTTATATACATTCAGTGAGAGTCAGGAAGACTTGGTTTATTGGTATCAATCGATGAAAGAAGCATACACCGATATTTTTAAACGGTGTGGACTTGCGACTAAAATCGTGTCTTCAGATACGGGTCAAATCGGTGGTGATGAAGCCGATGAGTTCATGGTAATGAGCGAAGTTGGCGAAGACACAATTACATACTGCACGGTGTGTGATTACGCGGCGAACCAAGAATTCAGTCAGTTAAACTCAGGCGACAAATGTCCTGTTTGTGAGGGCTTGATTGAAACCGCAAAAGGCATTGAAGTTGGAAATATCTTTAAATTAGGGACAAAATACTCAGAAAGTATGAATGCCTATTTTACGAATCGTGATGGCAAAAAACAACCTGTGATAATGGGATGTTATGGTCTTGGAATTAGTCGTACGTTAATGGCGACAGTTGAGCAAAACAGCTCAGAAGATGGCATTGTATGGCCTAAAGAATTAACACCATTTGACCTACATTTAATTCCTATTAATATAAAGGATGAAACACTGTCTGAAAAGATTGACTCATTATATAAAACCCTATCATTGAAGTATCGTGTGTTGATTGATGATCGTGATGAACGTGCAGGCGTCAAGTTTAAAGATGCGGATTTAATTGGTATTCCAACACGACTTATTTTAGGGAAATCATTATTAGAGGGTTCTGTGGAGTTGATTGATCGCTATCAAAACACCAAAAAAATGATATTTATCGATGATTTAGAAGATGTGTTGAAGTCTCTTTTATAAGAGATTTCAACTTTCCTTTAATCTAAAAGTGGCGTAATAAAGGGGTTCTTAGGCGCATGCAAGCAATATTTTAAAAAAATAGGTAAAAAGGGTTGACTATTAATATTGAAAGTTATATACTCTTTATTGTCGGCAACGAAAGCGTAAAAAAATGCGCTGCTGATTACACCTAAAATATTCTACGAAATCAGGACAAAATCATTGACATTGCTTAATGGATATAGTAGAATATTATAGCACTCGGTTATTGACGGGTGCTTAATTATGGTCTTTGAAAACTGAATAGAACAGAATTACTTTGAGATTCAGAAATCAAACTTAAACTTCGTTAAGAAGTTTACATAATTTTTTATGGAGAGTTTGATCCTGGCTCAGGATAAACGCTGGCGGCATGCCTAATACATGCAAGTCGAACGAGAATCACTTCGGTGATTCTAGTGGCGAACGGGTGAGTAACACGTAAGGAACTTACCCCAAAGACGAGGATAACCACGGGAAACTGTGGCTAATACTGGATAGGATGGACCGACGCATGTTGGACCATTTAAAGATGCTTTCAAGCATCACTTTGGGATAGCCTTGCGCAGCATTAGCTAGTTGGTAGGGTAACGGCCTACCAAGGCGACGATGCTTAGCTGGACTGAGAGGTTGAACAGCCACACTGGGACTGAGACACG
>SKFU01000092.1 GCA_007117835.1 Candidatus Izemoplasma sp.
CGCTTTACCCATATAAAAATACCTCCAAGTAGTAGATAAAATGAGTTGTATTATATCATGACTACTAAAGAGGTATTATATTCACTTACAGTGGCTATTTAAGAAACACTCTTTTTTAAACGATTAACAACATGTTCAATAATCGTTACTAAAACTATAATGATGATTGTCCAAGCAAATACAACATCGTATTGAATGTTAATACGCCCTAAATATAGCGCTCTGCCTATACTCATCGGCGACTGGGCGATAAATTCGGCCATGACCAATACTTTAAAACCAAGTCCAATACTTTGTAAAAAACCTGTTTTAATATATGAACTAGATAAAGGTAAGTAGATGTAAAAGAGTTCTAAAAAATGTCGTCTTTTTTCTAGCGTTAGAGCCTCAATCAAAGACTTATCAATATTAATGACACCTTGTTTAGTCGCTTCAAAAATGATTGGAAAAAGCATTAAGAAAGTTATAATGTATAGTGAGAGAGACTGCCCATATAAAATTAGTATGACCACAATAACACTTGCCACAGGCAATGTTCTTAGACTAGTAACTATTGGGTTTAATAGATCTGAAACCCAAGACTTAAGGCCAGCAAACAACCCTAATAATATAGCAAATGAGCTGGCAAACATTATAGAAATAAACAACCTTCTAAAAGAATATCCAATTATTATGTAGGTATTAGCATCGGATACTAGGCGAATAAGTGTTCGAAAAATGTCAATTGGATAGGGGAAAAGGTAGTGATTATCAATACGCAAAGCATTGAGGTGCCAAAGAAAAGTAATAAAGCCCAAAGTGATTAATCCGAGAAGGTATTTCTTCATCATCAAGGCAAATAGTAAAAGTCGTCTTCAGGTAACTTGTTATTGATTAAGTTGCCTTGTAAAGCCAATATGTATGTAAAATAAGACTCGAGACTTTCTCTTGATTTTTGGGCAGAAGTAAATGCAATATTGCTACGTGGGATGGCGTTTAATAACACTGGTAAAGGAAATCCATAATCCAAATCCACAGCATAACCAGCAATAATGCTTGGATTTTCATTCAAGAAATTAATCCCATTTTCTATCGCAGACAAGTAATCATTAATGATTGTTTTTGGAATATCATTACGAACAAAGATTCCTGCCTGAGGATAAGAAGCCAATCCAGTCATATCTTCCCAAGCTTCTTGCAGGTTAATCACATATAAATCACCCAAATTTTGTTGGGCCACACTTAACACAGGTTCTGCAAGTAAAACGATTGCCTCATTATTCGATACTAAATCACCCAATGATGTTTGCACTGAGTCATTATAAGGAATTCTTATTGTTGGCGCATCATTGTAATGGTACTCACTTATCAAAGTTCTTAACAAGATATCAGGAGTAGCATTTTCGCCAAAAGCGATTATTTCTTTACCTTCTAAATCACCCATAGAAGATATTGGTGTTTTAGAAGCTAAGTAAAAATTACCCCAGTTAATAGTCGCAGCAAAAACGTAAGGCACGCCAGTATCAATTAACTTCGCCCCCAAATTAGTTGGTGCATAAATGATTTCGTGAGACCCGCTTCCAAAAGCTGCGATTAGTGGATCAGCACCTGCAACAATTTGAATATCATAAGTTGCATTCTCAATGTTGGGTTGAGTGTATTGAAAGTGCGTTTGAGATAATGCAGGACTACCATTGGGAACAATAATGTTTAAGTGAAAAGTGTCTTGAATCTTATCATCATCTGAACAAGCAATGATAAAAACAAATAAAAACAAAGTTATAAACAGCATAAATTTTTTCAAAAATATCAGCCTCCTATACTAAATAATGATATACTATACCCACACACTAAAGTGTAACATATGTTACAGAAAGGATAAACTATGTCGATTTATAACCACGAAGAGGTTAAAAAAAGAGCTTCGTTAGTTCAACGATATAAAACAAATGAAATTATTTACCAAGAAATGGATTTTTGCGATAGCTTGGGTATTATTCTTTCAGGCGAAGTTAAACTGACCCACTTTACACAAGAAGGCAAAGAGATTGTTTTAGCAACACTTTCTGAAAACCATTTGTTTGGGGACTTTTTAATATTTTCTAGTGATCCCTATTTTCCTGGACACTTAATAGCGACAAAAGAATCTCGGGTTGTTTTTATTAATAAAAATAACGTACAATACTTAATAAAACATTACCCACCCTTTAATGTGTATTTTTTAAGCCAATTAAGCGATAAAGCTGTGCATTTGAATATGCACAACAAACTACTAAATTTGTCCAATTTACGAGAAAAAATAACGTTCTATTTAGAAAAAAACCATTCTAAATTGAAAAACCATAAAGTATTTATTCACAATAAAACAAGGTTTGCACAGTATTTAAATGTTCAAAGACCTTCTTTATCCAGAGAATTAAGCGCAATGAAGAAAAGCAAAATTATTGACTATGATCGTAACTATATTTGGTTTACAAGTAACAATTAAAGGCTTAGTAGTCATTAAAATAGAGTGTTTAAAAAATATCATAAAAAGACTTGCATTGAGTCTTTTTTTTTGGTATTATATCAAAGACTCTCGCCAGAGTCAGGCTGTGAAGTGGGAGGTTGCTGACACACCGGAAGACGTTGTCTAGGTGAGAAAATTTCTACGGAGCAAGTCTATACATTGATTATAGGCGAAAGGAGGAAACACAATGGCAGGTCAAAAAATTAGAATTCGATTGAAATCATACGATCATAGATTGCTTGATCAATCGGCGAAAAAAATTGTTGATACAGCGAAAAAAACCGGGTCTAAAATATCAGGACCAATTCCGCTACCAACTGAAAAAGAGGTGTTTACGATTTTACGTTCTGTTCATGTTAACAAAACGTCACGTGAACAATTCGAAAGACGTACACACAAACGTCTTATTGACATCTTAGAACCGACCCCACAAACCATTGACAGCTTGATGCATTTAGATTTACCATCAGGCGTCGACATCATTTTAAAATAAATAAAAAATAGGAGGTGTACTCATGGCCAAAGGTATCTTAGGAACAAAAATAGGTATGACTCAAGTGTTTAGCGAGGACGGTAAACTTGTCCCTGTCACCATCGTTAGTTGTGAACCTAATGTTGTTCTACAAAAGAAAACCATTGAAAACGATGGTTATGAAGCGATTCAACTCGGCTTCAAAGACAAGCGTCAAAATCTTGCGAATAAGCCCCAACTAGGGCATTTCGCAAAAAGTAACTCAAACCCTAAGCGCTACATTAAAGAAATTGCCGGAAAAGAAATGAGCAATTTCGAAGTAGGTCAAGAGGTTAGAGTGAATATATTTGAAGAAGGTGAAATCATTGATGTCACCGGAACTTCAAAAGGTAAAGGATTTCAAGGATCAATTAAGCGTCACAATCAGTCAAGAGGACCAATGTCTCACGGGTCAAGATATCATCGTCGCCCAGGTTCAATGGGGTCAATCGATCCAAATCATGTAAGACCAGGTAAGAAACTTCCTGGACATATGGGTGCTGAAACTGTGACAATTCAAAATCTTGAAGTAGTAAAAATCGATTTAGAGAGAAACTTGTTACTAATTAAAGGAAATGTACCAGGACCAAAAAGAGGTTTAGTGATGGTCAGACGCGCTGTTAAATCAGAAGTTATTCAACCACTAGACCCTGCTGAATATGTCGAAAAAAATAACAGCTCAGAAGAGTCTGTAGAGTAGACTGTGAAAGGAGGATTTGAAATGCCAAAATTAGCATTGTTAAATCAAAGTGGAGAAAACGTTGGTGAAATAGCTTTAGCCGAAAGTGTATTCGCTATTGAACCAAATCAACAAGTGCTCTATGACGTTATCAAGGCACAACGTGCTGCCAAACGTCAAGGGACTCAAAAAGCTAAAACACGTGCTGAAGTACGTGGCGGTGGCAGAAAGCCGTGGCGTCAAAAAGGTACGGGTCGCGCAAGACAAGGGTCAACACGCTCTCCTCAATGGACAGGTGGTGGCGTTGTATTTGCACCAACACCAAGAGACTATAGTTACCGTGTAAATCGTAAGGTAAGAAGACTTGCTTTGCGTTCAGCATTAACGTTAAAAGTTAATGAAAACAAATTTGTTGTTTTAGATAAGATTCTAATTGAAACACCAAAAACTAAAACCATGATTGAAGTTCTTAACACACTTTCAATTCAAGGTAAAATCATGATAGTACTTCCTGAAATGAATGAAACTATTGCACTCGCTGCAAGAAATATTCCAGGTGTGCTAGTCACAACAGTTGAACAAGCAAGTGTGTATGACATCATGAATGCACGTTCAATACTAACCACGCAAGACGCGGTTAAAAAATACGAGGAGGTGCTCGGTTAATGTTATCATCTGAGATTATTAAGAGACCACTCATTACAGAAAAAAGTATGTTACTTGTTGAACAACAAAACAAATATACTTTTGAAGTGGACAAACGTGCCAATAAGATACAAATTAAAAAAGCAATTCAAGAATTGTTTGATGTCAAAGTTTTATCAGTTAACATTATTAATACAACACCTAAAAAGAAACGCGTTGGAAAACACGAAGGTTACAAAAGTGAACTCTCAAAAGCTATTGTAACTTTAGCCAAAGAAGATAAAATAGAAATCTTCGCCGCGTAATTAATCAAGAAGGAGGTTACCGTAATGGCTTTAAAGAAATATAAACCAACCACAAATGGTTTAAGAAATATGACAAGCCTAGATTATGCTGAAATCACTACCAATATTCCAGAAAAATCTTTATTGGTTAAATTAAATAAAAAAGCAGGCCGAAATAATCAAGGCAAAATCACTGTACGTCATCACGGCGGTGGCGCAAAAAGAAAATACCGTATTATTGATTTTAAACGAAACAAAGACGGTGTTCCCGGTCGCGTTGCTACCATTGAATACGATCCGAATCGTACTGCCAATATAGCACTTATCCATTATTTGGATGGAGAAAAACGTTACATATTGGCACCTAAAGGGTTAGAAGTAGGCATGACAATAGAGTCTGGAGACAGTGCAGACATCAAAATTGGCAATGCCAAACCACTAAAACTCATTCCCGTAGGAACCAATGTGCATAACATTGAACTCGCGCCTAATAAAGGTGGACAGTTGGTTCGTTCTGCAGGAACAGGCGCTCAAATTTTAGGGCGTGAAGAAAAATATGTCTTAGTAAGACTTGCATCGGGTGAAGTTAGAAAAGTACTGGGTACTTGTCGTGCTACAATTGGTGTTGTCGGTAATGAATATCATGAACTAGTCAACATAGGAAAAGCAGGACGAAACCGTCATAAAGGCATTAAACCAACGGTTCGTGGTTCTGTAATGAATCCCGTTGATCACCCTCATGGTGGTGGTGAAGGACGTCAACCAATTGGTCGAAAAAGTCCAGTGACACCTTGGGGTAAACCAGCACTCGGACTCAAAACGCGTAAATCAAAAAAATCTAGTGAACGCTTAATCGTTCGACGTAAGAAATAGGAAAGGAGGAACTCAATATGTCACGATCAATTAAAAAAGGTCCATTTTGCGACGATCATCTATTGAAAAAAGTAGAAGCAATGAATAACGAAAGTAAGAAAAAAGTGATTCAAACATGGTCTAGACGTTCAACCATTTTTCCTCAGTTCGTAGGTCTTACGATTGCAGTTTATAATGGTAAAGAGCACGTTCCAGTGTATGTAACTGAAGACATGGTTGGCCATAAATTAGGAGAGTTCGCTCCTACGAGAACTTACCGTGGTCATGAAAAAGACAAGAAAGCTAAGAGAAAGTAGAGGAGGATATTTATGGAAGCAAAAGCACAAACAAAAATGGTTCGCATCTCTTCTCGCAAAGTCAAATTAGTGATCGATCTTATCCGTGGTAAACAAGTGGGTGAAGCTTTAGCTATTCTTCAATTAACACCTAAGGCTGCGTCACCTATGGTTGAAAAGTTATTGCGCTCTGCGATTGCGAATGCAGAACACAATTATAATATGGATACCGAAAACTTATATGTCAAGGAAGTCTTTGTAAATGAGGGGCCAACACTTAAACGTATTAGACCTCGTGCCAAAGGTAGTGCTACACAAATCTTAAAAAGAACCAGCCACACAACAATAGTTGTGGCTGAGAAAGAGTAAAGGAGGGAATCTAATGGGTCAAAAAGTAAGTCCAGTCGGATTGCGAGTTGGAATTATTAGAGATTGGGATTCTCGCTGGTATGCTGACAAAAACGATGTA
>SKFU01000007.1 GCA_007117835.1 Candidatus Izemoplasma sp.
AAAACGTTGAACTATGGTTGGTTACATGAAAACATTGTTGATTTCATGGAGAAAATGTATATTGAGAGCTATTCATCCAAAGCATTGACAAAACTACTCATCGACGAATGCAATCGGCTGTATCAATCCGAACCAGGCGATGATACAACAGTCCTTTGCTTAAAAGTTAAAAAACAAGACGTTGTCAATCTCTTAATTGGCCCACCGCAAAACAAAGCACTTGATGAGAAAATGTTGTCTTTGTTTTTCTCTAAAAAAGGAAAACACATCGTTTGTGGTGGTACCACATCCCAAATGGTATCAAAATATTTAGACACACCCATTGACTTAACTTTCGATTACCAAGACATTTCGATACCACCGATTGCGCGGATACAAGGTGTTGATTTAGTCACCGAAGGCATTTTAACTATAAACAAAGTCTTAGAATACGCACGTGATTACACCACGAATAACACCCTTTTTTTTGATTGGACCATGAAAAAAGATGGGGCATCAGAACTGTCTAAACTATTGTTTGAAGAAGCAACAAACATTAATTTATATGTTGGGAAAGCGGTTAATCCAGCCCATCAAAATCCCAACTTACCCATCAACTTCAGTATCAAAATGCAATTGATTGATTCTTTAGTTTCAGCCCTTAAAACCATGGGAAAAACCGTTAATATTAATTACTTCTAGGAGGTTTATCATGTTATTGTTCGATACCAAAGTACAATACTTAAAATATCAAGTACTCAAAGCTGTCGCTCAGGCGTCATTAAACGATAACTTACTGAATGCCTATCGCGACATCCCCCTTGAAATCATCCCAGGGCCACGTCCCAACTATCGCTGCTGTATTTACAAAGAGCGCGCCATCATCACCGAACGCATTAATTTAGCGATGGGTGGCGATAAACATAACGCCAATGTCATTGAAGTCATTCCCATTGCCTGTGATGAGTGCCCCATTGGTGGCTATGAAGTTACTAAAGCGTGTCGTGGTTGTATTGCGCATCGCTGTAAAACAGTCTGTCCAAAACAGGCAATTGCCTTTGACCATCAACACCGTGCCATCATCAACAAAGACTTATGTGTTGAATGTGGTGCTTGTGAAAAAATCTGTCCTTACAGTGCAATCGTGCATTACAAACGCCCGTGTCAAAAAGCCTGTCCAGTCGACGCGATTTCTATGGATGAAAACAATGCGGCAGTAATTGACAATAACCAATGCATCGAATGTGGCAGTTGCGTTTACCAATGTCCATTTGGTGCAATCAGTGATAAATCAGAAATACTTGATGTGGTTGAAACCATTAAAGCAAAACAATTCACCGAAAAAAAACTATATGCGATTGTCGCCCCATCGATTGCTAGCCAGTTTAGTTATGCTTCTTTAGGACAAGTCGTTAATGGTTTGAAAGCCATCGGGTTTCATGACATTGTTGAAGCAGCACTAGGCGCAGACTTAGCCGCCTTATTAGAAAGTAAAGAATTGAGTGAAAAGGGGTTTCTTACAAGCTCGTGCTGTCCATCGTTTGTTAGTTACATCGAAAAACACTTTCCTAAAATGCGCCATCATATATCACATAATCTCAGTCCGATGGTCATTGTTGGTCAACACATCAAGTCGATCGATCCCAATGCGTATACCGTTTTTATTGGGCCGTGTACTTCAAAGAAAAAAGAAGCGAAGCTAGATAAAACAAAAGGTGCCATCGATGCTGTGTTAACATTTGAAGAACTGCAAGCCTTGTTTGATGCCTTTGATGTCACATTGGCTACATTGTCGGAAAGAAAGTTAGATAACGCCTCATATTTTGGTCGTATCTTTGCAAGAGTTGGGGGACTAAGTGATGCCATGCAACAAGCATTCAAAGAACAAGCCATCGATTTTGAGTTTAAACCCATACAATGCAACGGTATCAAGGAAGCAAGAACAGCCTTATTAAAAGCAAATCGCCAAGTCTTACCCCATAACTTTATTGAAGGCATGACATGTAATGGTGGGTGCATTGGTGGTCCTTGCTGCTTAACCCATGGGCCAAAAGACTTAAGGCAAGTCGATGCCTATGGCAAAGAAGCCTACGAAAAAACGATTCATGACGCGATTGTCCCATTCAACCTTTAAAATAAACCGTTTAGACGTGTTTAAAAAAAATACCGTTTTCATGTCAAAACTTTAGGCATATCCAGTCATTTGTGTTATAGTAACTAGGATGCTTTTTGGAGGAATGACAATGAAAGAAAAAAATATTATTAATGTGGCGGTTATCGCCCATGTAGATGCTGGAAAATCAACCTTGGTTGATGCCTTGCTCGATCAAAGTGGGGTGTTCAACCCCAATGAAGTAAAAATCGAACAAGTCATGGACAGCAACGACTTAGAAAGAGAACGTGGCATTACGATTTATGCCAAAAACTGTGCCATAGAATACAAAGGCACTAAAATAAATATTGTGGATACACCCGGACATGCTGATTTTTCAAGTGAGGTTGAACGAATCATTAAAACCGTCGATACAGTCATCTTACTGGTTGATTCGAGTGAAGGGCCGATGCCACAAACCCGTGTGGTATTAGAAAAAGCGCTAAAAGAAGGTTTGAAACCAATCGTATTCATTAATAAAATCGATAAAAAAGACGCCCGATTAGATGAAGTATTGGATGAGTGTTTTGATCTTTTTGTTGAACTCGGCGCCACCGATGAACAATGCGATTTCCCCGTTATTTATGGCGTCGCTAAAGCCGGTATTGCAACCCTTGATGTTCCCAGTCAAAGCCATAACTTAACCCCACTATTCGAAATGATTTTAAACCATGTGAAACCTTATCCTAACAATGAAACTGAACCCTTAAAAATGCAAATATCATCATTAGGCTATGATGATTATCTAGGCAGACTAGGGATTGGAAGAATTATACGCGGCACTTTAAAAACAAAAGAAAACTATATACTCATTACCCGTGATGGCAAACAAGAAAACGTGAAAATTGCAAAACTCTTTGTCAACGAAGGCTTAAGTAAAGTTGAAAAACAAGCAGCTTATTCTGGTGATATCGTCACTTTTAGTGGCGTCTCACATATTTCAATAGGCAATGTCATATGTGATAAAGACCATGTTGAACCGATGGATCAACTCGCCATAGAACGCCCAACCTTATCGATGAATTTTATTGTCAATGATGGACCGTTTGTTGGAAAAAGTGGTCATTTAGTGACCAGTTCGCAACTCAAAGCACGACTCTTTAAAGAGTTAGAAACCAATGTCGGTTTAGAACTTGAACCACTTGTCGGTAAAGAAGGGTTTAAAGTGAGTGGTCGTGGAGAACTTCATTTATCGATTTTGCTTGAAAACATGCGCCGTGAAGGCTTTGAATTGTGTGTAAGTAAACCCGAAGTTTTATTTAAGGAAATTGATGGCAAACGCCATGAACCTGTAGAACGCGTGATTATGAGTGTACCTGAAACATATACGTCTGCAATCATTAACAGTTTAAATCAACGCCAAGGACGTATCCATGCCATGGATTTGCTTGAAGGCTACTCAAAACTCATTTACTTTGTACCTACGCGGGGTTTAATCGGCTACCGCAGTGAGTTTATCAACATGACCCATGGCCTTGGGACACTCGAAAAATCCTTTGCTCAGTACGAACCGTATGCCGGCCCTATTAATAACTACCGCAATGGTGTTTTTATTGCCAAAGAAAAAGGCAAAACCATGGCATACAGTTTATTTCACTTATCTGAGCGTGGGCGTATGCTTGTCGGTCCTAGTACTGAGGTTTATGAGGGCATGATCGTCGGCATTAACTCAAGACAAAACGACTTAGTTGTGAACCCTTGTAAAAACAAACAACTAACCAATGTACGCGCAAGTGGTACCGATGATGCGCTTAAACTCTTAGACACCGTTAAATTAACACTTGAACAATCCCTATCATTCATAAACGACGATGAACTCGTAGAAATTACCCCGACTGCCATTCGTTTAAGAAAGAAAATATTGATAGAACACGAACGAAAACGTTCGAATAAAATGGGTACCTCGATTTAATAAAATGTATGGGTTAATGCCAATATATTTATGCTAGTGAACAAGTTATCAAATAACAGTTCTAATAACCCAAACCAAACGAAAAGGAATGCTTGCGCATTCCTTTATTAAATATCAATTATCATGCATTATACTTTGCTTAAAACATTAAAAGCCAGCAATTTGCCCACCATCTGCAATAAATTCTGAACCCGTCGAGAAACTTGATTCATCACTTGCAAGATAGAGTACTAAGTTAGTAATTTCAATGGCATCAGCAATGCGTTTTAACGGTGAGAGCTCACCCATTTGCTCGACCAATGATTTATCAACATCTGGATTTTCCATCGTCATTGGTGTACGAATGACACCAGGATGCACAGAATTAACACGAATGTTCATTGGTCCCCAATCGATAGCTGCAGCTTTTGTCATACCACGAACCGCAAACTTAGTCGCAACATACGGTAATGCGTTTGCGCCACCTGCCATGCCTGCAATAGAAGAAATATTTACAATTGAACCAATGCCCGCCTTAATCATGAAAGGTGCCGTAATTTGCATCCCTAAATAAACACCCAATTGATTGATGCGATAGTGAATGTCGTAATCTTCATCGGTTGTTTGATCCCACGGCTTTAACTTTGCAATCCCCGCATTATTTACAAGGACTGTAACAGGACCATAAAGTTTATCGGTTTCCTTAACAACGCGTTCCCAATCTTCACGCAAGGTGACATCATGTTTCATAAAGGTGCAATTTGGACCTAACTTTTCAGCCGTTTCTTGACCATCTAAAATGTCAGTAATAACAACTTTTGCGCCTTCTTTGACAAACACTTCGGCGTGGCTTGCGCCCATACCGCGTGCACCACCAGTAATTATAGCAACTTTGCCTTCAAGTCTACCCACGAAAAAAACCTCCTTTTGTTTTTATAAAATAATTATACACAATATAATGTAAGCACTATCACTCGGATGCTTTATTATTTATGGCCTAGTTGACCATCTCGATACATCAGTTAAACATAAAAGATGTTTGATTAGTATTTACTGTGATAAAACAGGAATATGTCGGTTTGCGAAAAGGTGTGCTATAAAACATAAGTCACTCTAAATCACGTGATACACAGTAATGCTTAAGTAAACCTTTAACCGGTAAAACACAGCACTAATTAATCAACACGTAGTATAAGAATGTTTAAAAAAAACAGTAATAACATACCTGTGAATGTCGATACGCCCTTAGGCATGTTAAAAGTCACAACTCAAAACAACCACGGGCATTAAAGTTGAATGAATCATAGTTTTAAAACGCGTTAAGACAGCCCTTGAAAAACCATTCAATAAAGCGATATACCAGTATTTTAAAGGCGAGCTTTTTCCACCATGTTTGTCACTTGAAATGACAGGATATCATTCACATTAAAGTCTACCAAACTTTGCAGATAATCCGATATGGTAAAACCCGATCATATCAAGACATTGCCATCGTGTAATGTTAAAAACAGGTAGCCTCGGTGGGGTTTTACTGAATCGCTGAATTAAAGCACAATGTTCATCCATGAAATAGGAATGATTGGTTTTAGACCCACATGCGGTTTTAAACGCTCAAAAGTAAACAAATGTTCAAAACAATGAACAAAAGTAAACATAGATGGTGTAATATGATATTATGAGCATATTGATGAGGTGAGAACTAATGATTTTAGAATTTAAAAATTCAAGAAACACGTTATTCATTGGTGGATTAATTGGTATTATAGTTATTTTATTATTGTTTATATTTACCGAACAAGCTTTCGTGATGCTTGTATTTGTGTTTTTTTATCCTTGGATGCTTTACCGTTACGCTAAGCGTGTTTCGATGCGTGCGATGCAAGATTTAGAACGTTTGATGTATTTACAAGAAAAACCTAAACAGTATTTAGAAACGTATTTAAAGCTGATTGAAAACAATAAAAGTAGAGACGAACGCTGGCAATTACAAAAACATCACAGCGTCATGGTCGCGGCTTTGGTTTTAAATAATGAATCGCTGTTTAATCAATACCAAAAAGAAGTTGAATCTCGTTTTTCTAACTTGTTTAGAATACTACCTGTGTTTAATTACTTTAATCAAGTTTTAAAAGCCATGGCTAAAATATTATTTGAAAATAAACACTCAATACGTCCAATGTTAGATGCATTTAAAAAATTAGATCCACCTGTGCAAGCGCAAATATTAAATAATGCCAATAGTTTTCATAACTGGGTATTGAATGAAGACGGTGTCGCAGATGCATCACAACCTTACGTGATTCGCCAACTCAACCAAAATAGAAATAAATAGACGTGTTATCGTCATCCATGTGTGGGATATAACCAAACGTTTTAATAAAGACGTTTTAGGTGTGTCCCGCACTTTTTTTATTGAAAAATACATTTGTTCAATAGTGAACCGATGTGCGTTATTATAAAAAAAATACACAAATTTACACACTTATTGCTATACTTGCATTAAAGGAAACGTTTACAAAAAAATAGGAGGTTTTTTATGGATTTTGTACTTCAGTTTTTTAACAAGTTTTTAGGTCAAGCCCCATTATTATTGGGTACCGTTGTTTTAATCGGGTATTTATTACTCGGTAGAAAATGGTACGATGCCGTGGCTGGATTCATAAAAACGTACGTTGGTTTCAGAATTTTACAAGTGGGTACTGGTGGTCTGGTTGCAACATTTAGACCAATCATCGTCGCAGTGTATGATCGTTTTGGTGTTTCTGCCTTAGTAATCGACCCATACTACGGGCAAACCTCAGGGATGCAAGTATTAGACAGTGTCAACAGTTTACAGTATGTTGGATACGTGATGATTATTGCATTTTTGTGGAACATATTGCTTGTTGCGTTTAAAAAGCACACTAAAATTAGAGCACTCTTCTTAACTGGACACATCATGTATCAACAATCAGCAGTCTTATTATGGGCACTTTACTGGGTTATCACCGGTGCTACTGGTGCTGAAGTTGGTTGGGGACTCGTCATCGTCACTGGATTCTTAATGGGGACTTATTGGTCAGTTGCATCAAACCTTGTTATTGAAGCAACGCAAGATGTTACCGATGGTGCAGGTTTCTCTGTTGGCCATCAACAAATGTTTGGAGCATGGATTGCTTATAAACTTGGTGCGAAAATTGGTAACCGTGAAAAAGACGTTAATGAACTTAACTTACCAGGTTGGTTATCGGTATTAAACGATAACGTCGTTGCAAACGTTGTCATCATGACATTCTTCGTCGGTACCTTGATGCTTATCATTGGTAAAGACAGTTTTGCTTATGATACGAATCGTTATTACTGGGGAACTTACATTTTTGAGACAACATCACTCTTTGCCGTTTACATTACCATTATTTTAACCGGTGTAAGAATGTTTGTTGCCGAGTTAACCAATTCATTCCAAGGGATTAGTGAAAAACTATTACCAGGAACTGTACCAGCGGTTGACTGTGCGATTACATTTGGCTTTAGTCCAAATGCACCAGCATACGGATTCATCTTTGGATTCTTTGGTCAAATGATTGGTATTGCTACTTTAATTCTTATTAACTCACCAATTCTTATCATTGCTGGGTTCATCGCGTTATTCTTCGATAACGGAACTTTAGCAGTCTTTGCGAATAGATCGGGTGGCCGTCGTGCTGCAGCGATTATTCCATTCTTCTCAGGCATCATCCAAGTTCTTGGGTCAGCGCTCGCTTTATCTGTATTGGTAAACGGCGGGACGAACGTTATTGGTTGGATGGGTATGTTTGACTGGGCGACAGTATGGATGGGCGTTACCTTAATGACAAGTGTCTTTGGTATCATTATCCCAATCCTCTTAATTCCACTCTTCTTAGTTATTCCACAATTACAATACCGTAGAAACAAGAAAAATTACTTTACCACGATGATGGCAGACACACTCGCAGAAGTTAATCCATCAACACTTAAATAATATGCCTAATATCCCGGGAAAGTAATCCCGGGATATTTTTATGTCAGGAGTTTTATTATGATTAAAGCTGTCTTTATTGATTTAGATGGGACGCTACTTAATCGTCACCATCAAATATCTAAAGCAAACCAACAGGCACTAAAAGCCTTAGAAGCACAACAAATCCTGTACTTTATTGCGACGGGTAGACCCGATCAACTGGTCAAAAAAATTATTAAGGATTTAAACTATACCCGCGACATGATTATGATGAACGGTAGTGTGGTGGGCCATCCTTTAAAATCAACCCGTTTACGTGATTTAACCATTGATTCATCACTCGCAAAAACCATCATTGATTATTGTATAAACCACAACTATACAATCATGCTTTATACGCAACATGCGATATTTTCAGATGATAATGAACGGGTTCGCTTTTTTAAATCACAACACAAAGACTATGAACCAGCGTTACAAGCTGTATTCAAACCTATTTCAGATTATCGTGATGAAGGCATTAATAAAATTCTTGTGGTTGAGCATGATGAAAAAAAATATCAAGCATTGCAAGCACACTTAAAAGACTACCCGCTTTCTGCGGTACAAAGTCAAACGGGGTTTCTAGATATTAATCCACCCCACGCATCAAAGGGAAGTGGCATCGAGCTGTTGCTGAAACATTATCACATCAATGCTCAAGAAGCCATTGCTTTTGGCGATCAAGATAATGACTTAAGCATGCGCGCCCATGTGGCAACATTTATTGCGATGGATAACGCATTAGATAATGTAAAATCCGTTGCGGATGCGGTTGCATTCGATCACAATCAAGATGGTGTTGCACGTTGGTTAAATCAACATGTCTTAAAGTGAACAAATGTTCAATATAGAATATAAAGTTTACATATGATTAAAAACAACATACAATAATACCAAAGGGGTGAAAACATGATTAAAGGTTTTAAATTAGATCAAGAACTCGTATGTTTTGAAAAGGGTTTTGCAACGTGGCAAGATGCCATTCGTGCCTCAGCACGCAAACTCGTTGAACAAGGTTATATGACTGAATCTTATGTTGATGCGATGATTGAAGTCGTTAATGAACACGGGCCGTATATCGTTATAGCACCAAACATAGCGATGCCACATGCACGTCCAGAAAAAGGGGCTAAAAAAGTTGGCTTTTCTGTGACGGTCACAGAAACACCGGTTGAATTTGCGAAAGACCCAGCATACCATGCCCGCTTACTTGTGACTTTGAGTTGTGTCGATTCAAACACACATCTAGAAATGATGCAAGCACTTGTTGAAGTCTTAGGCGATGAAACACAAGTACAAACGATTTTAGAAACAGACGATAAAGAGACAATCATAAAACTATTTAACAAGGAGGTATAACATGGCAAAAATTAATGATATTACAAGAGAATCATGGATACTGAGTACATTTCCTGAATGGGGAACGTGGCTCAATGAAGAAATTGATGAAACAGTTGTCGAAAAAGGTAAAGTGGCTTTATGGTGGTTAGGCTGTACAGGCATTTGGTTGAAAAGTGATGCACAAACAAACTTACTGGTTGACTTATGGGTTAAAACTGGGAAACGTAGCCAAAAAAATAAACTCATGACCAAACAACATCAACATCAACGTATGATTGGTGTAGAAAAACTACAACCAAATTTACGTGCGGTACCCGTGGTGATAGATCCGTTTGCGATTACCCAACTTGATGCGCTTCTTTCTACGCATGACCATGGCGATCATATCGATGAGAATGTTGCTGCAGCTGTACTGAAAAACACCAAAGATACACCATTTATTGGCCCAGAAGCTTGTACTGATTTATGGCGCAAATGGGGTGTTCCAGAAGACCGTCTCGTGACAGTTAAACCAGGCGATATCATTAAAGTTAAAGATGTTGAAATCGTTGTTTTAGAATCATTTGATCGCACTGAACTTGTCACTGCACCCCCAGGAAAAACACTTAAAGGACAACCGGTTCAAGATATGGACCGCTTGGCTGTTAACTACTTATTTAAAACCAATGGTGGTAATGTATACCATAGTGGTGATTCACATTACTCAAACTATTTTGCCAAACATGGCAACGATCATAAAATCGATGTTGCGCTCGGTTCATTTGGGGATAATCCTCGTGGAATGACAGATAAAATCAATTCATTTGATATTTTACGTATGGCAGAAAGTTTAAATACGGATGTCATGATTCCAATTCATCATGATATTTGGACAAACTTCATGGCAGATCCTAATGAAATTTTAGTGCTTTGGAACATGAGAAAACATCGTATGCAATATCAGTTCACACCATTCATTTGGGAAGTCGGTGGAAAGTTTATTTATCCCGATGACCGTTTACGTATTCAGTACCACCACCCACGTGGTTTTGATGATGCGTTTGCGATTGAACCTGACTTACCATTTAAATCATTACTATAAAATTTTATAAATAGGGAAAGGAGTGCTTTTATGCTTAAAGTATTGGCAGCCTGTGGCAACGGCATGGGCTCAAGTCAAATCATTAAAATGCGTATTGAGCAAGTACTTAAAGAGTTGGGACTTAAATTTAAAGTAGACCATACCAGTGTTGGCGAAGGTAAAAATCAAGCCAAAAATTATGACCTCGTTTTAGTCGCACAACAATTTGTGAAAGATTTTCCAGCATCAGATGAAAAAACCAAAGTTGTTGGATTGGTCAATTTACTGAGCGCTAAAGAAATTCGTGAAAAAGTCACTGCAGCGTTGAATTTATAATCAGTAAAGCGACCATTTTTGGTCGCTTTATTCTTAAGGAGAAAACTATGAAACCAAAACTACAAGTTGCACTAGATAACACCAGTATTACCGATGCGCTAATCTCGGTTAAACAGTATGCGGATGCGATTGATGTGATTGAAGTAGGCACCATCTTACATGTCGCAGAAGGTGTTCAACCCGTACGCATATTGCGTGCATTATACCCAGAAAAAATTATCCTCGCAGATATCAAAGGTGCCGATGCTGGTAGTATTTTAGCCAAACAATGTTACGATGCTGGGGCAACCTGGATGACTGCAATTTGCTCTGCGGATGTTGAAACAATGGTGGGTATGAAAAAAGTTGCCAGCACTTATGGACCTGATCGTGACGTTCAAATTGAACTTTATGGTGACTGGACATTTGAACAAGCAAAAGCATGGAAATCTGCGGGACTTGAACAAGTTGTTTATCACCGTTCTAGAGATGCTGAGGCTGCGGGTAAAAGCTGGAGTGATGACGATGTTGATAAAATCGCTCAACTGATCGACATGGGATTTAAAGTTACGATTACCGGTGGCTTAAAAATCGAAGATTTAACGTTATTCAAAGAGTATCCCGTGTATTGTGTCATCGCAGGCCGTTCAATTCGCGATGCAAAAGATCCACTTAAAGCCGCACAATCATTCCAAGATGAAATTCAGCGTTTATGGGGCTCATGAAAAACCGAATCGGTCTTTATGAAAAAGCATTACCCAATGTGATGTCGTGGTCAGATAAATTCCGTGCCGCAAAAACCGCAGGCTATGATTTTATCGAAATCAGTATTGATGAAAGCGATGCCCGTTTAAGTCGTTTAAATTATTCAACGCAAGCCATTCGTGAGTTGAATGAACTGCAGGCTGAATACGATTTACCACTCTTGTCAATGTGCTTAAGTGGTCATCGCCGTTTCCCATTTGGCAGCCGCGATGAAAAAACACAAAAAAAAGCGTATGAAATCATGGAAAAAGCGCTAAAATTAGCACAAAAGATTCATCTAAGAAATATTCAACTGGCTGGTTATGATGTGTATTATGAAGACCGTGATGAACACACAGAAAAAGCCTTTTTAGAAGGCTTAAAATGGGCTGCGAAACGGGCTGAATACTACGGCATTATGTTGTCTTTAGAAGTTATGGATACACCGTTTATGGGCACGATCGCACGGGCTGCAAAATATGTGGATTTAATTCAATCACCTTACTTAAAAATTTATCCCGATGTGGGTAATCTCACACAATTTTCTGATGACCCATGGTCAGAGTTGAAAACATATCACCACCATTTTGTCGGCATACATTTAAAAGACACATTACCCAACCAATTTAAATGTGTCGAGTTTGGCGAAGGGAATGTTCACTTTGAAATGGTGTTTGAGACACTCAAAACGATTGATTACACCGGACCTTTATTGATTGAAATGTGGGCAGATAACACCCAATCAGAAAGCTTTGAAAACACTGTATCACGCATCAAAAAAGCCAAATCATGGCTTCAAAAAAGGATGTGAATCAATGCTAGAAGCGCTAAAAGAAAAAGTATATCAAGCCAATTTAGAACTTGTTAAACAAAACCTTGTCATTTATACTTGGGGTAACGTCAGTGCCTATGACCACGACACTGGTTATGTGGTGATTAAACCCAGTGGTGTTGACTATGACGTGATGCGTGCTAAAGACATGGTCGTCGTCGATTTAAATGGGACTGTCATCGAAGGAGACTATAACCCTTCTAGTGATACACCCACCCATTGTGTGCTTTACAGTAAGTACCCAAAACTTAACGCGATTGTGCATACCCACTCGATGTGGGCCACGATATTTTCTCAAGCTAAAATCCCAGTCCCAGTTTTAGGGACTACCCATGCGGATTATTTCCATGGACAAATACCATGCACAAGACCATTAACTGACAAAGAAATTCTTAAAAACTATGAATACAATACCGGTTTAGTCATTGAAGAAACATACCGTTCAATCAACCACACACCACATGACATTCCTGGTATTATTGTGGCTGAACATGGACCATTTAGTTTTGGTAAAACACCCGAAGATGCAGTACACAATGCGAAAGTATTAGAAGAAGTTGCAAAAATGGCCTATTATACGGTAAAATTAAACCCTAGTATCGATACCATCAATCCTACCTTGCTTGACAAACACTATTTAAGAAAACATGGCAAAAACGCCTATTACGGTCAAAAAAGAAAGTAGGGCACCGTATGAAAACAGATAAAGATATTTTGGTTGAAGTCGCCGTCATGTACTATTTAGAAGGTAAAACTCAATCAGAAATTTCTAAAGAATTGTTCATGTCACGGCCAAAAGTATCAAGACTATTAAACAAAGCCCGTGAAACAAATATTGTGGATATCAAAATTAATTATGAATCCGATTCTTTTGCACGCATTAAACGTGCGATTAGTCGGTATTTTGGTGTTGAAAATGTGATTGTTGTTAAAACCATGAAAAATGAAAATGATACCATTCAAGAAATTGGCAAAGCCGCCGCAAGTGAACTTAAATATCACTTAAAAGACAACATGACCATTGGCATGTCGTGGGGAAGAACCGTCAGAAAAACAGTCGATGCTTTTAAAAATAAATCATTTAAAAACATCGAAGTTGTCGAACTGTTTGGTGCTGTTAATTATCGCGATGATCAACCAGAAATGCTAAGTATTTGCTATGATTTTAGTAAAAAAATAAACGGCATATTTTATCCCTTGCCAGCCCCAGTATTTATCGATGATGGGGATGTCCGCAAGGCATTAATAAATAACCGGATGATTAAGACGACGTTAGATAAAAGTGATACCTGTGACCTGATTATTACTGGTCTTGGTGTCGTAAACTCTAAACTACCACAAAAACTTTGGGATACCTATGTTGATGAATATGCTCAAGAAACGATTATTAGTTCGGGTGGTATTGGCTACTTATGTGCCCGTTTCTTTGATAAAAACGGGGAATTCATCAAACACAAATTTAACGATAATGTGATTGGCATTCAAGTCGAAAGCATTCAAAGAAACAAAATGTTTTTAGTCGCAGGTGGTGTTTCAAAGTACAAAGCAATCTATGCATTTTTAAAAGGCGGAAATGTTAATACACTCGTCTCAGATGATGAGACATTAAAACGTATTATATCATTTGATCGCCATGAAAGAGGGGAACTATAATGGAAAAAAAAGCAATTGCAGCCAGCGAAGGGATTGCCATCGCATCCGTATTCAAGTTCGAATCACCAACACTTGATATTGTTAAAGAAACGATTGAAGATGTTGAGGACTCTTGGCAAAAATTAGCGTCTGCAATAGAAAGTTCTAAAGCCGAGATTTTAGACATTAGAGACCACACAGCAAAAACCATTGATGAAGAATCAGCGGCCATTTTCGATGCCCATTTGCAAATACTTGAAGACCCAGAAATTGCCCGCGAAGTTAAAGAAATCATGAACGATGAAAAACTTTCATCCGCCTATGCGTACGACGTAGTCACTAAAAAATACGTCACTATCTTTGAAAGCATGGAAGACAATAAATACATGCAAGAACGTGCAGCGGATGTTAAAGATGTGGCCAAACGCGTATTGGCAAAATACTTAGGAAAATCTTTGCCCAACCCGTTATCGATTAAACGTGATGTGATTGTTGTTGCTCACGACTTAACCCCAAGTGATACGGCACAGTTGAACAAACAATACGTCAAGGGCTTTATCACAGAAATTGGTGGCAAGACCTCACACAGTGCGATTATGGCACGCATGTTAGAAATACCCGCGATTGTCGGTGCGAAATCGATACTGAATGCAGTAAACCAAGACGACACCATGATTCTTGACGGGACAACCGGTACTTACATCATTAATCCAAATGCTGAACAACATCAGTTTTACACACAAAAACACAAAGATTTTGCGGCTGAAAAAACACGATTGAAAGCACTTAAAAACATGAAAACAATCACCAAAGATAACCACCAAGTTGAACTTGCTGCAAACATCGGTAGTGACCAAGATTTAACGAGTGTTCTAGAAAACGGTGCTGAAGGCATTGGCTTATACCGCACTGAGTTTTTATACATGAACGCACAATCCATGCCTGATGAAAACACGCAATATGAAGCATACAAAAAAGTGCTCGAAGGCATGCCGAATCAAAAAGTGGTTATTCGTACGCTTGATATCGGGGGCGATAAGCATCTAGACTATTTAACGATGGAACCAGAAATGAACCCGTTTTTAGGCAAAAGAGCATTGCGTTTATGTTTGTCTGAAATGGCGATTTTTAAAACCCAATTGCGTGCATTGCTACGCGCAAGTGCCTACGGTGATTTGCACATTATGTTCCCAATGATCGCCACGGTTGAAGAGCTTTTAGAAGCAAAAGAAGTGTTATCAATATGTGCCAAAGAACTTCAAGAAGAAAACATGGCCATCGGTGATTACAAAGTGGGTATTATGATCGAAATTCCGTCCACTGTATTCATCGCAAAACATTTAGCGAAACACTGTGATTTCTTTAGTGTAGGCACCAATGACTTAATTCAATATACCTTTGCCGCAGATCGAATGAATGAATCTGTATCATACTTATATCAACCATTTCATCCAAGCATATTAAACATGTTAAAACTGGTCATCGACGCCTCGCATGAAGCAGGTATTTGGACAGGTATGTGCGGTGAAATGGCCCAAGAATATGAAGCGTTACCGCTACTATTAGGGCTTGGACTTGACGAGTTTTCTATGAGTCCTTCAAGCATTTTAAAGAGCCGCGAATCCATTTGTAAAATGAACTACAAAAAAGCACAAGCGCTCGCATTAGAAGTATTAACTTATGATAATTCAGCCGCTGTGTTACAGCGTTTAAAGAAAGAGGACTATTATGACTAAAAGATTATTTAAAGTAATAGATGAAGCAGGACTCCATGCACGACCAGCATCGTTATTGGTACAAAAAGCCAGCAGTTTTACAGAAGACATCCGTATTTTTTACAAAGACAAAACATTCACATTAAAATCAATTATGGTATTAATGTCCTTAGGTATTGGACAACACGCTGAATTTGAAATTGGTGTACCAGGTGATAACGGTGAGGCTATTTTAGATGCTTTAGAAGAAGTACTCATCACCCATAAAATCATTGATGCATAATAAGTGATATGTAAATACCATTAAAAAATCCTACATTGTAGGATTTTTTAATGGCATAACACTTATTTCTTAAGTGATTTGCTGGCGAAATCAGTACTCAACGTTTCAAGTTTGGGTATAGATGGCAATATAAAAAGTGCAAAAAAACCAATCGCAATTTGCGCTAAATTACCTGGTATACTCGCAACTGCACCCCAACCTGTGCCAATAATCAACGCTTCAAAAACAAAGTAACCCACGACAATAATTACACCACCTGCAATAAGGGCTAAAATATTTTTTGATAACAACTCACCTTGGCCTTTTGAACTCAGCGCGACTTTCCCAATCACAAACCCTGCGATTAAACGCACAACCAATGTCCCAGGAGCCCAGATGACCCACTCACTTAAAATATCAAACAACGCCATCCCAACACCAGATGCGATTGCACCATACCTAGCCCCAAAGCGCAGTGCAATAATAAACATGGTTAGTGTACCAATATGAATTAAACCCCCAGTACCAATCGGGATATGAATTCGAATATATGTACTTGCTGTGACTAATGCGATTAATGTACCTAAAAAAACAATTTCTTTGGTTTTCATTCACTCACCACTTTCACTTTTATTGTAATTCAATTATAATGGATATGTGTACTTATTTAAAGTGACAGAAAACGATAATATAGAGGTGGTCAGATGATACTGGATAGAAACCTTGAAACACCCCTTTACAGGCAAATATATGCGCATTATAAACACGCGATATTGTCGCAATCACTCAAAGAAAATGATAAACTTGATTCAATCAGAAACTTGACTCTCAAGCATCGTATCAGTAAAACAACCGTTGAAAAAGCCTTCAATCAACTAATTATTGAAGGCTTTATTCAAAGTCAACCTAAAAGTGGCCATTATGTTTTACCAGTAAAGGTATATACAGGCTCAAAGCATCGAGTTGATGATTTACCCGACAGTGACCCCCAATATCTTAACACCAAACATCCGCGTGAAGCGTATGAGTTCGAAGGGTTTAAAAAGGCTGTTTTGCAGGTACTTTATTATCAAAGCGACCAATTATACTACCCACCCATACCGATGGGTGAGGTAGCATTTAAAGAAACGCTGATGCGTTTTCTTAATCACGAACGTGGCATCATTGCACACCCATCACAATGCGTGATTTCATCGGGATTACAAAATCACTTAACGATTATTGCCAATTTAAAAAGTCAACGACGTGTGGGTTATATAAAACCCTTATTTCCAGCCGCAGAAACAGCATTTAAACTGCTTGGATTTAAACCCATCGCGTGTGACACCATTGAACAATTGTTAGAAAATACCTTAGATTTCATTTACATCTCACCGTCAAATCTTTATCCTTCTGGGGAAGTAGTCCCAATCAATCAACGGATTGAACTGATTGAATATGCGCGTAAAAATAAGGCATACATACTCGAAGATGATTACAACTATATTTATCGTCATAACGCCTATCAAATTCCTTCGATACAAGGACTATCTCAAGGAAAGCATGTAATATATATCGGTTCTTTTGCCAGACAAACTTTGCCTTCTATTAGAATGAGTTACATGGTTTTACCGCCTAATTTAACCCAACGATATCATCGCACACCACAGCTTTCGCAAACCGTGTCAGTACTTGATCAACTCACAATGAAAGCACTAATGGATTCAGGGCATTATCAAAAACAGCTTAAAAAATTATCGGCATATTCGAAAAAACAAAACGACTCAATCCGTCAATTACTTGAGCTGTTTAGTCATCAAAAAGCCATTAGATTTCTCGGTTTAGACAGTAATTTGCATGTGATATTCGAGGTTGATTCAACGACTTTAAAAGAACGTCTTGTTACTGAGTTTACGCGCTTGAACTGGACCCATAACCAACTTAAAGAATGGCCCAATCGTATCATTTTGCCATACCATGGATTTTCTGAAACATCGCGCAATCAATTGCGGTTAGTCTTAACAAACCTAACCCGTTAAAAAATCGTTTAATCATGTGTTAACAGTCACGAGAGTAAAATTTGTGTTTAAAAATAAACCCACTAGTTTACCATAAACGCTTACGTTTAAAACACCACCGCATCACGTATAATGCGGTGGTGTTTTACTGATTAGTATTCAACCACATAGGGTTGAGGGTGGTGTTTTAAATAGGTTTTTAACATTGTTTTTGCATACGCAATGTCTATTGGTATGTCATGGTAATGATGGTGACGTTTGCGAATATGGATACACTTTAAATAATGTGTTTTTTTCTTATAGGTTTGTTCATAGCCAAGTTTATATAAATTTAGTTGTAGTTTTAGTCTGTTGTCATCAAGATGTGCCATCCGTTTAACATCAACAATACCGAACCCCCGGATAAACGGTGATTTAACAATCATGTCAAAACGTCCAGCCGCAACGACTTGCCCGTGATCATAAATTAACACGATTTTTTCATTTTCAATGACTTCAAATTGATGTTGCGCTTTTACCGCTAAATAACTTTGCATTTCCACATGCTTTGTTTTCTCACCAGTGGTTTCGTAGCGTTCAATCATATCGTGAAGTTCTGTGCCCTTTTCTGCCGCGATACGCAGTATTTCAGGGTCAATCCGTTTATAGTTTTTCGGTAGTAAGGCATCCACGATTTTACTCACACTTACCACAGTAACACCATCAACAGTGTACTCATGTTTGATTGGATCAAATAGCACTTCACAGTCATTAATGCGATGGGTTTCAATCATGGTAATCCCTACTTTCTAAAAAAAATTATCTGTTTGCTAATCATGATATTAATCGTTGTTTTAACACAAACGCGTATTGACTAACATGGTATTGTGTATTATTAATCATAGCTCGATAAATATCCTATGTAAAATCATTGTTTATCATTAAGTATACCATGAAAAATATGAGTTCATGGGTATATTCAAGCCAAACAATGATATAATAATACCGATATAAATAAAGGAGTGTTTGGTGTGCAACTAAAAATAAACTCTAATGTCACAAAAATTACACTTGCGGCCATGTTATTGGCACTGGCATGGGTTTTACCATTTTTGACAGGTCAAATCCCTGAAATTGGACGCATGTTGTTGCCGATGCATATCCCCGCGTTTTTAGCTGGTTTACTTTTAGGACCTAAATATGGTTTAATGCTCGGGTTTTTAATGCCAATTACCCGCAGTCTCATATTTACTATGCCACCGATTTATCCAACCGCAACTGCGATGGCTTTTGAGTTGGCCGCTTACGGGTTTTTCTCGGGACTATTATTTTATTATCTTAATCAATATAAGTTACGTTTTATTGTTAATGTGTATATATCACTACTTGTTGCAATGCTCGCTGGACGGATTGTTTGGGGTTTAGTCTATTCAATGCTTGGTTTGTTTGGCAATTTATTTACATTTCAAATGTTTATTACAGGTGCTTTGATTATTGCTTGGCCTGGTATGATTGTTCAGTGCATCATCATTCCAATTGTGATGCAAACATTAAAACACGCGGAGTTATTGGATGCCTTGCCTGAATAAGCATAGGGGGTTATTGCATGGTTGAGTATTATGACGATCTTATCACACACATTGAAACCTTAAGTCAAACGAAACAATCGGTGATTATTGCCATTGATGGCGCATCAGCATCAGGTAAAACAACGCTAGCAAACGATATACAAAACAAGTTTGATGCAACCATCATTCATATGGATGACTTCTTTTTACCAAAGCAGTTAAGAACACCCGCACGGTTTAACGAACCTGGCGGCAATATTCATTATGAGTATTTTAAAGACGCTGTAGTTGCTCAGTTACATCAAAAGGTTATTGCGTATAGACCCTTTGATTGTCATGAGATGAACTTTAAACCAATTCATAAAATACCACGTAAACCAATTGTCATTATTGAAGGCAGTTATGCTACTCATCCCTATTTCGGGCGTTATTACGATGTCAGTATTTTTTTAGATATTGATGCTAAAACACAGGTGGCACGTTTGGTTCAAAGAAACGGTGAACACGGTGCAAAACAATTTATTAATCGCTGGATTGGTTTAGAAAATACATACTTTGATGCGTTTGCGATTGAACACAAAGCAGATTATGTATTCAAAGTAACGTAAAATACCATTTCGCCAATACCATATTTGGTTGTGCAAAAGTACAGTCTTTGATATGATAAAGTTAAATTCATGAAAAGAGGTAGACTATGATAAAAAAGGTATATACCAAAGAAACAAAGTATAAAAACATTAAAACAAACCCCTCATTATTGGGATTTGGTTGCATGCGTTTTCCAACGCAACATAAAGATCAACCTGATATTGATGAGGCCCAAGCTGCGGCAATGATTGATTTTGCATATCAATCAGGGGTGAATTATTTTGATACGGCTTATCCATACCATCACGGACTCTCAGAACCATTTATGGGTCGTATACTCAAGCAGTATCCACGGGAGTCGTTTTATTTAGCGACGAAGTTGCCAAGCTGGGAAATTACTAGTGTTGAAGACGCAAAGCGAATCTTTAATGAACAATTAGAACGC
>SKFU01000033.1 GCA_007117835.1 Candidatus Izemoplasma sp.
AAACCAATCACAAGTATTGTTGCGACGATAATTAAATTTCTTGGATGTGCTAAATTGATGCGTGCGCGAATCAGTACTTTTACACCATTTGATGCGATTAAACCGTAAAGAATGATTGTAATACCACCGATTACTGCCCAAGGAATACTACTAATAAATGCTTGAACGTAACCCAAAAACCCGAGTAAAATAGCGATGATTGCAGCCAGTCCTGTAACGTACACGCTCGCAACTTTTGTCATTGCAACCACACCAGTATTCTCACCATATGTCGTGTTTGCTGGACCACCCATTGCCGCTGAGACTAATGTTGCAAGACCATCACCCAGTAACGTTTTATCCAGTCCTGGATCGGTAATAAAGTCTTTATTGGTCACTTCTCCTAACACTGTATGGTCTCCAATGTGTTCAGCTATTGTTACAAATGCAATCGGTAAAAACATAATGACTGCAGAAAAGTCAAGACTGTAAGTCCCAATAAACTGGAACCCAGGATTTTGAATGAAACGGGATGCTGAAAACGCTGTCGTAACATCGACCAATCCAAATACAATAGCGAATAAATAGCCGACAATAATGGCAATAATAAACGGGATTATTCTAAAGAATCCTTTACCTAAAAGGCTTACCGCCGCAACACTAGCAAAGGTTATTAAGGCAACAATTGGTACTTCCCACTGAGACAAGCCATCCAACCCAGCAGATGATATTGCCACAGATGCTAAACTTAAACCAATGATGATGATTACAGGCCCAATCACAACCGGTGGTAACAATTTTTTAATCCACGCACTGCCTGTAAAACGAATGATGAATGACACAACAACATACACGACACCCACCAACATCAAACCCACATAAGCACTCTCAAAGCCACCGTGTGCTGCCGCGACACTAATCGCGGCGATGTATGCAAAACTACTGCCTAAATATACAGGTACCTTACCCTTTGTACACGCAATGTAAATTAATGTACCCACGCCACTTGCGACAAGTGCAACGCCAATAGGTAACCCCGTAATGATCGGTACAAGTACTGTTGCACCAAACATTGCAAACACATGTTGAAAACTCAGTATGAACCATTGTAAAACATTCTTCGGTCTTTCATTAACATCCAAAATCATTCTTTCTTCCATTTGCTTTCTCCTTTGTTTTTTTTATAAAAAAAATCTAAGTCGAAAGACATAGAAAAGAATTTAGATTATCTTAAGTCAATAATCGTATATATCCTTACTAGTCTCTCTGGACTACCTTAAAGGTTTTCTACAAGCATATTAGCACATGACATTCGTTACGTCAATATTAATTACGATAAAAATCTTATTTGATAATGATTATAAATAGAGCGTAACAATTGAAAAAACGATCATAAAATGAGATAATACATTGAAGAAATAAAAGGAGGAATTTACTATGAATCACACGTTGCCAACACTTAATTATCGTTATGATGCTTTAGAACCTTACATCGATGCAATGACGATGGAAATTCACCACACTAAACACCATCAAGCGTATATAACAAAATATGTTGCTGCTTTAGAGAATAATCCGAAATGGCTAGAAAAAGACGTTGAAAATGTCCTTAAGAACTTAGATAAGGTGCCAGAAGATGTCCGTATGGCCGTTAGAAACAATGGTGGTGGCTATTATAATCATACGTTGTTTTGGACCATCTTAGGGCCTAACCAAGGTGGCGCACCAACGGCTGATTTGGCTGAAAGAATCGAAAAAGACTTTGGCTCATTTGATGCGTTTAAAACACAGTTCGCAAATGCAGCCGCAACACGCTTTGGTAGTGGATGGGCTTGGCTTGTTGTCACTAAGGAAAACACCTTAAAAGTTACCTCGACGCCGAATCAAGATGTGCCTTTTGATGAGGGTACACCAATTCTTTGTCTAGATGTTTGGGAACATGCGTATTATTTGAAGTACCAAAATAAACGCCCTGACTATATTGATGCATTTTGGAATGTTGTCAACTGGGAACAAGTATCTGCTAATTTAAAAAACGCATAATTTATCAAAGTCGTTCAATTTTTGGACGACTTTTTAGTATAATAGAATCATCACGTAAGGAGGATGCTTATGAAAGCAATTGAAACAGACAAAGCCCCCAAAGCAGTAGGTGCTTACAGCCAAGCAATCGAAGCGAATCAATTCTTATTTGTTTCTGGTCAATTACCACTCGATCCTTTGACAATGCAGGCAAGTACTGACATCAAAATTCAAACAAGGCAAGCGTTAGATAACATTTTAGCCATTGTTCATGCCTCAGGGTTAAAAAAGCACGACATCGTCAGATGTGGCGTATTTATGACAGATTTAAGCCAGTTCGCTGAAATGAATGCGGTTTATGCTGAGTTTTTCGGCAATCATAAACCGGCACGTGCCGCAGTTCAAGTATCGCGTTTACCTAAAGATGTGATGATAGAAATTGATGCCATCGCAGTTCGATCATAAAAAAACTCATATCAGATTATTATGCTGATATGAGTTTTTTTATGGTTTCTTATTTTTTACCTTGTTTTTTGTCCGCATTAATCAGCGTAAAAATACTGGGTGTATCCGGGTCAACTTGACCATATTTAATAAATATCGCCATTTCTTCGGCAAATGCAATAAAGTATATTAATAAGATAAATCTAACAAAATATGTTGTGTCTACAAAATACGAACTGACAACCAAAATACCAATTAATACTGCTTGCATACGTAATAATGCTGTATGCATAAGGATAGGTTTTCCAGTCATCACAAACGACACGACAAATGATAAGAAAAAAAGACTAAAAAAAGCAACTAAATAAGCATTGTTAGGGACTAAATATTCTGGGTATAAGCGATATAAAAAGAACGCTGTCGACACATAAAGCAATATGTCAGCTACTGAATCTAGTGTTTTGCCAATATCAGTGATTTGATTGAACTTACGTGCAATTAAGCCGTCAAAGAAATCAGTAGATGAAATAAAAATATATGCAATAGTGAATGCTAAGTGATTATTGGCAAAAACAAAATAATACAATAGTGGCAAAAACACGATACGTGATACACTCAATATGTTGGGAATCGTTAAGTTTCCTTTATTCATTTAATCCCTCTTCTTTTTAGACATGGATTGTCCCTTTAAATTTACATGATGCTGAGTAATTTGTAAAGCATTTAAACTAATCGCTTATCAAATGAAAAGCTTTGGTCAATCAGATGATTGCCAAAGCCTTAAATTATCTGCGTTCGTCAGTCTTATACTCTTCAATAATCTTATCAATTAAACTTTCAGGTACTTCATCATAGCGGACAAAATGTCTGCTAAATGATCCACTACCTTGTGTCATTGCTTTAAGATCGATTGTGTATTTCACAATTTCAGCTTCCGGGATATCGGCAGATATTTTTTGTCTGCCACCAATTAGTGGTTCCATACCAAGCACACGACCACGACGTTTATTAACATCGCCCATAACATCGCCAACATAGTCGTCTTTTACAACGATCTCAACATTCATAATTGGCTCTAATATGGTTGGACGTGCTTTAGCCAGTGCATTTTTAAATGCTAATGATGCCGCCAGTTTAAAGGAAATTTCATTTGAGTCCACTGGATGATAAGCACCATCAAGTAAAACACCACGAACACCAATCACTGGAAATCCTGCCAAAGGACCTTTAGCAAATGTTTCGATTAGGCCTTTTTCAACTGCAGGGAAGTAGTTTTTAGGCACTGTCCCGCCGTGAATTTTTTCAACAAATTCAAACTCTTTTTCATTTGGGTTCATTGGCTCAAAGCGCATTAATACAACACCAAATTGTCCTGAACCACCCGATTGTTTTTTATGTCTTCCTTCAGCTTCAGCGGTATTTTTAATCGTTTCACGGTATACAATTTTTTGATCAAATGTATCCACTTCAACTTTGAACATGTTTTTCATTTTATCCAGTAAATACCCAAGGTGCGTTGTTCCATGGCCACCCAGTAAAAGCTGTGAAGTTTCACTATTACGGATAATTTCAAACGTCGGATCTTCATAGTTAAGTTTTTGTAGTACTGACGATAGCTTATTTTCATCCGATTTTTGTTTGGGATGAATCGCCAAAAAATAAGTTGGTGTTTGAATCATTGGTTGGTCAAAAATTATTGGGCTTTTAGGATCACATATGGTACATCCGGTAAATATGCTTTCAATCTTTGTAACTGCCCCAATATCACCAGCACCAATTTCCTCAACTTCAAGTTGTTCTTTACCACGCATGGTAAAAATAGAGCCGATTTTTACTTGGTTTTTAGTATTAGAGACAAGCACTTCTTTGCCTGAAACTAGTTTACCAGAAAAGACTTTTACTAAGTTCACTGAACCAATAAATGGATCGACAGTTGTTTTAAAGACATACCCAGAAAAAGGTTCGTTTTCATTGGTATTACGAACAATGTCTTCACCATTGTCCATGTTTTTCCCTGATATCGGTTTTAAATCGTTTGGTGATGGCATAAATTTAGCAATAATATCAAGGATTGCAATAATCCCAATATCTTTAAGTGCGGTTCCCATAACGATTGGTTTTAAATCGCCAGCTAAAACACCTTGTCGCAATCCTTCATAAATCTCTTCTTTCGTGAGATCTTCGCCACCAAAATGTTTTTCTAATAATTCTTCTGAGGTTTCTGCAACGGATTCAACGATTTTTTCTCGATGACCTTCAACGATTTCTTGTTGTTCAGGAGAAACGTCGCTCTCAACCACTTTAGAACCGTCGTACAGACGTGTTTTCATGTCAACTAAATCCACATAGCCTTTGAAATCATCCGCAGCGCCTATCGGCCATAAAAACGGTACAGCTTGATACCCGATGACATTACGAATATTATCAATCAAAGTTTCAAATTTAATGTTTTGTTTATCCATTTTATTGATAAATAAAACAGTTGGTACATGTTTTTCACTCAACAAAGCAAGAACACGCTCAGTGCCAATGTCAATGCCTTTAGTGCCATCTACCACTAAAACAGCACCTTTTACAACCGATAAAGCTTGATATACATCATTTACAAACTCTTCACTTCCGGGTGTATCGAGGAAGTTGAATTTATAGCCATTGTATTCAACGGGTATTAAACTTGTTGAAAGTGATGTTAAACGGTTATGTTCCTCAGTAAGATAATCTGAAGTTGTATTTTTTTCTTCAACACTACCTTTTTTTTGTTTAGCACCTGTCATTTGCAAGACGGATTCTAGAAACGATGTTTTACCGGATCCAAGGTGTCCCATGACGGCGATGTTACGAATCTGTTCAACTGGATACTTTTTCATTGTGTACTTCCTTCCATAAGAATAGTATATTTAGCGTGTATACCCTTACATTATAACAGTTTTTACGTCATTTAATCAACGCAAATGTCGTATAGTTTATACGTTTTTTTATTTCAACACTTAACATTACTAATTTAACGCATAAAACATCCAATCAGAAATGCAATTAAAATGCTTTGTTTAGCAGTATCATACACGTTATTACTGGCGAGAAACCGCCAATAATCGTGGGTAATTATTACAATAATCAGCTCAGTGCGTTCTGAATGAAAATAGTACTTGAGACTCCTTTTAAGATATTTTATAATAGGTTTAAACTACACAGAAAAAACACAAGAAAAGAAGAGGCGATTATGAAAAACTTAAGTTGGTTAAGAGAAAAACCCATTGCGCATCGCGGATTGCATTCAAAAGACATGACAATACCTGAAAACTCTATGGCCGCATTCCAAAGTGCACTAAACAAAAACTATCCAATCGAACTCGATGTTCAATTATCCAGTGATGGTCTTGTGTTCGTCTTTCATGATGACACATTAGATCGATTAACAGCGTTAAAAGGCTTTATCTTTGAACAACCAAGTTCAATCTTAAGAAAAACAACCTTGTTAAAAACTAAAGCACGCATTCCAACACTTGAGGAATTATTGGCGTTAGTTCAAGGTAGAGT
>SKFU01000012.1 GCA_007117835.1 Candidatus Izemoplasma sp.
GATGCGATTTATGATGTTATTTTCAACAGGGTTTCACCTAAAAAAGTGACATCACGATTGTTGTTAAGAACCTCAAAAGCGGAGTAAAAGCCTAAATTTAGGCTTTTTTTAATGGTTTTTAAGCAATTTAACTTGCAAGAAAGCAGTTAAATTGCTATAATAGCCGTAGTTAAAAGAAAAGAAGGAGGTATGTATATGAATAAAACAGAATTAGTTGCTCGTGTTGCAGAAGTATCAGGGTTAACAAAAAAAGATGCAGAATTAGCATTGAATGCTACTTTGGCTGCGGTACAAGAATCATTGGTTGGAGGAAACAAAGTTGTTTTAACTGGATTTGGTACGTTTGAGGTTAGAGAACGCAAAGCGCGTGTTGGCCACAACCCAAGAACTGGTGAATCAATTTCAATTCCTGCACAAAAATCTCCTGCATTCAAAGCTGGTAAAGTCTTAAAAGACTCTGTACGTTAATTACTCGAAAGTTTCATAAAAAATACCATATCCGTTATGGTATTTTTTTTATCTTTATGGTATCGTTTAAATGAGGGCGGTGAGGTTATGTCAACGCAAAATTTATTGGACTCTTCATTGATTGAAGCGACAAAAAATAATGACATAGAAACACTAAATACACTGATGCAAACGTTGGATATCAATGCATTAGACGATCAAAACCAATCGTTACTATTTTATGCCATACGTGCTAAAAGTTACGAGGCGTTAACGTTTTTGTTACGGCATAATACTGATTTATCACAAATCAGTAAAGCCGGACATAGTCCACTGCATATCGCCACTTACTTAGGCGATGCTTTCATGGCCAAAGCCTTGATTGAGGCCGGTGCGAACATCCATAACCCAAACAAAAAATGTCAAACACCATTGATGCTTGCAGCCCACAAAGGTTCAATGTCTACGATTGATATTTTAATTGCCCATAAAGCCCGCTTAAATGCCTGCGATGAACTTGGCAATACTGTCTTATACTACGCTGTAAAAAGCAAAAAAATAAAAGTCTTAAAACGCTTGATTGACTTAGGTGCAAATCCGTTTATCGTGAATGATAAAAAACAATCATTGATTCATTACGTAAGCAAACACGGTTTGCACAGTATGTTACTTTTTTTACTCGACATTCATGTCAGTCCGTATGTGTTAAACATATACAAACAATCAGCACTACATGAAGCCGCTAAATATGGTAATCAAGAGATGGTTGAAACATTACTCGATGTTGGCCTAAGCAGTTACGCCAAAGACCATTTTTCTAGAACACCTTATCAAATCGCAGAAGAAGCGGGTCATGATGCCTTACTCATGCAATTCACCCGCAATAAAAACAATCCTAAGACCATTGAAAACGATAAAACATACCCATTTCATTACGCACTGAGATATCAACACATGGACCAAGCCTATGCACTGATACATGAAAAAAACATACTTAATCGTTTTGACGTATATCAAAACACCCCATTATATTATGCTTTGATGACTGAAGACTTATACATGATTGAAATGTTGTTAAAACTTGGCGCAAAACAATCACCGATGAATGCTTCTGACCACCCTGCACTTTTTTATGCGATTATGTTTAATAAACCAGCATTGATTGAACTACTCATTAAATATGATGGGTTAAAAACACTAAATACGGCAACAAAAAAGCTTTTAGCGCATGCGCCAAAAGCCATTCAAGCTTATTTTAAAACATCTCAGGAATGAGATGTTTTTTACGATAACAAAAGCAGTGCAAAAAGACTGATTAGATTCATTATCATGTGCATAAAGATCGGCACAAAAATTAGTTTGCCAGAAAAATAGTACATGAATGCGAGGACCAGACCAAGACCCATATAGGGTACAATTTGAATAAAGTTTGATAAATCAATAATCACATGAATCAGCCCGAAAAGGAAACTACTAAAAACAATGGCACTAAGCACACCGAGCCTGCGTTCAATCATGCCATAAATACTTTTACGAAAGACCAATTCTTCAACAATTGGTGCGAAAAATCCAGCGAATATTAACAAACTGATACGGTTTAATGGTGAGCTTTGGGCAATGAGTTCTAAGACTTGTTGGTTTTCAGGGTTTAGTTCAACACCAAACACACCAAACAAACCAGCCACCAAAAAATTCATAGTAAACATTAACATCATACCAATTGCAATGAGCATCATCCCAATGCCAAGCTGGCTGCGAAACTGAACCCATTGGTTTTGCCATAAATAACGCTTAGCAACCAACACCAAACTCAGTGTTAACAAAAAATAAGCACCCAAATTCATCAAAGAATTAAACGTTAAAGACAGTTGTTCATCATCCACAACACGTGGGAAAAATCGGCTGATGATGATTTGTAAAATCGCAACTAAAACCATTACCAAAAAATAAACACTTAATAGCTTTACATTTAGATTTAAACGTTTTTTAATCACAGCGTCACTTCCATTCAAACAGTATTATAACACGGTTATTTTAAAATTGTGAGATTTCAATCATTGAATCCAATTTGATTGACAATTATCCTCTATATGATATCATATTAGCAGAATATTGAACCATTAAAAGGTGGAAAATATGGCGAAAAAAACATTTGCAGTAATTGGTATAGGACGTTTTGGTCTTAGCGTTGTTGAAGAACTGATTAAAAATAAATTCGAAGTACTTGTAATCGACAGAAACCCAGACAGAATCGCTAAAGTTGCAAAAATAGCGACACATGCTGTGGTGGTCGATACATCGGATGAAAATGCGTTAAGAGAAGTCGGTATTCAAAGTATCGACCATGTGATTGTTGCTATCGGTAAAGACATTGAAGACAGTATTTTAACCACATTGATTTTAAAAGAGTTGGGGGTTAAACAAGTCACTGTCAAAGTTCAAAATCTTTACCATGAGAAAGTTGTTTTACGCTTAGGCGCTGATGAGGTTGTTCAACCTGAGTATATGATGGGGAAACGCTTAGCCCATCAAATTGTCAGTAACAGTATTTTAGAATATTATGATTTGAATGAAACGCACAGTTTCATTGTTTTAAAAGCTTCTGATAAACTGGTGGACACAACTGTAATTAACTTAGATTTACGGAATAAATATGGCATCAACTTGGTTGCGATTAAACGTGGAGAAGACGTCATTATCCCGGGACCAGATTCAATTTTCGAAGTTCATGATCAACTATTGGTGGTCGGGAAAAACACGGATTTACAGCGCTTCTCAGCGTGGTGCGAAAAATAGGCCTGTTCCAGGCTTTTTTTCATAGGAGGACCATGGCAATGAAAAAAATCATGATTGCCTCACAAAACAAAGGTAAAATAATTGAGTATGAATACTGGTTAAAACCGCTTGGGTACACTGTCTACTCATTGCTTGATTTTCCCATTGGTACCATTGATGAAACCGGCGATGATTTTAAAACCAATGCCTTGATTAAAGCACGCGCCTTAAGCAACCATCTTCAGTTCACTGTCTTAGCGGATGACTCAGGTTTATTGGTTGACGCATTGAACGGGTTGCCAGGTGTACATTCACGCCGATTTTCAGAATCAGGCACAGATCATGCAAACAACATAAAGCTGTTACGTGTTATGGAAAACATAGCGAACCGTCACGCGAAATTTGTTTGTGTCATCGCATTACTGATTCCAAATCAGGAACCCATGTTTTTTGAAGGCACTGTATACGGAACCATTCATACGGTAATTGAGGGCAATAAAGGTTTTGGGTATGACCCACTGTTTATTCCAGAGGGTTACCATGAAACATTTGGCACATTAAATGAAACAGTTAAACACAACATATCACATCGTAAAAAAGCATTTAAACAATGTCTTGATTATTTAATGACATTAGAGCATAAAAATTAAGGAGGGGAAAAAATGCATAATACTTTATTTACTAAGATTAAAAATGATTTATTAAATAACAACAAGCAAAGTGCTGTGAAAACGGTATTGGACGCACTTGAACAATCCTTAGATGTTACCGTGCTTTATGAAGATATTTTAACACCGATTTTAAACAGTATCGATTGTGAACCTGGAGATTATCGATGTGTTTGGTTAGAACATCAAATGAGTGCAATCACACGAAGTTTGGTTGAACTTAGTTATCCGTATGTAATCAAAGATAAAGAAACGTTGATTGAAGACAAAAACGTCTTGGTCGTGTGCCCAAAAGAAGAATACCATGAACTTGGTGCAGTGATGGGTACTCAAATGCTTGAACGTGCAGGGTTTTCAACAACATTTATTGGTGCAAACACACCATTAGATACCATTGAAAGTGCACTTAAGTCAGTGGCTTTTGATTATGTCGTACTCAGCGTTTCAAACAGTTATAACTTGGTCGCAGTTAAACGCATAATTACCCATTTAAGAACGCACTTTCCAACGTTGAAAATACTTGGCGCAGGCCGTGGATTTATTCATAATTATGACGTTTTCGAACCGCTACTTGACGCGGTTATCACGAGTTTCGAAAGCATTCAAGTCTATAAGCAAAAGGCGGCGTTATAATGGTTGCCTTTCAAATTGCATGGCGTTTTTTAACATCGGGTAAAGGCCAAACGATTTTAATCACTTTAGGCATCGCGATTGGTGTCAGTGTGCAAGTTTTTATCGGCTCTTTAGTTCAAGGATTACAAGCCGATTTGGTCAATACAACCATTGGCAGTAGTGCACATATTAGAGTCCGCGATGCCGATCGTTTTAGCACGATGTCTGATGATCGTGATGTGTTTTTAACAATCGATCAATTTGATGATCAAATCATTGCCCTAACTAAAGTGTTAGAAGGACCCGCAAACGTCCTTTCAGATGCGGGGAATGATCCGGTGTTTATTCGCGGTTTTGACATTGAACGTGCAAACGCAATTTATGCATTTGACGATCGTTTAGTTTTAGGTCAACAAACCCCGAACAACTTAAATGTTTGGGTAGGGAAAGGATTGTATGACAATCTAGATTTATCGTTAAATGCCCCGCTCGAACTATTTTTCCCAAGTCAAACCACGTTTAAAACGGTGACTGTTATTGGTGTCCTTGATTTTCGTGTCACCCAACTGAATGACACATGGATTGTGACTGATTTAGATTCCGCAAAAATGTTGTTTGATAATGATGGATTAAGTGCTTATGAAATGCAAATTAATGATGTATTTAAAGCCGATGTGATTGCCGAACAACTTCAAGAAGTTCTTGGCTTAGGGTACCGTGTCGATGAATGGAAAAGTCAAAATGCTGAATTGCTCAGTGGTTTAGAAGGACAAAGCTTATCGAGTATTATGATTCAAGTGTTTGTCTTAGTTTCAGTGGTTTTAGGCATCGCGAGTGTACTCGCGATTACTGTGTTACAAAAATCAAAACAAATCGGTATTTTAAAAGCGATGGGAATTAGCGATCGCCAAGCCAGCTTTATCTTTTTATATGAAGGCTTAATACTGGGTGTATTGGGGGCTTTATTGGGTGTTTTATTTGGGTTATTACTGGGGTTTTCATTTACTCAATTTGCACTCAATCCAGAGGGTGATCCTGTGGTACCGCTATTGATTAGACCGAGTTTCATTGCGCTCTCAGCGATGTTTGCTGTGTTAGCCAGTGTGATTGCGGCGTTAGTCCCAGCCAGAAGAAGCGCGAGTTTAAGCGTGATTGAGGTGATTAGAAATGGTTAATGCAGCACTCGAACTTAAAGGTGTTACAAAAATATACGGCGATCGCATTAAAACAACGGTATTGCACGGCATTGATTTAACGATTGAAAAAGAATCGTTTACCGCCATTATTGGTCAAAGTGGTTCTGGGAAAAGTACGTTACTTAACATTATTGGCACGCTTGACTATCCAAGTGATGGGTATGTATTAATCAATGGCGTGCGTGCCGATCAGATGCCTAAAAACGCATTATCGATATTACGAAATGAAACACTGGGATTTATTTTTCAACATCATTATTTATTGCCTGAATTTACTGCCTATGAGAATATTTTAATGCCTTACAGAATCCGTCATAATAAAATCCCAACCCATGTGCATGAATATGCTAACGAGTTGATTGATTTGGTCGGATTAACGCACGTTAAAAACAACAAAGCAATGGAAATGTCTGGGGGCCAACAACAGCGCACAGCAATTGCTAGAGCACTCATTAATCAGCCACAGATTATTTTAGCAGACGAACCCACGGGTGCTCTTGATTCAGACACCACAGAATCAGTTTATGCGTTATTAAGAGACATTAATAAAAAGTACAAAACCACGTTTATTATCATTACCCACGACCAAAAAGTCGCTGAAAAAGCAGATCGCATCATTGAAATTAAAGATGGTCGTATTGAACTCGATTTAAGAACATAAAGGATGATTTTTTATGAAAGTACTTATTTTTAGTGATGTGCACGGTGCACAAAAACGACTCCTCGATATCTTAAAATCTCATGATGACGCAGAGATAATCATAAGTTTAGGTGATCATGAGTTAAGTAGTCATTTTCTAAAAACCCATCAGATTATAGCAGTAAAAGGCAATTATCCGATGGATGTTGGTGTGGGTTATACACACGAACAAATGATTGGCAATAAAAAAGTTTTTTTCACACATGGTCATCATTACTGGATTAAATCAGGGTTTGATCGATTGCTTTTAGCGATGACTGCTACTGGTGCGCAAGTCTGTTTTCACGGGCATACCCATCAGATTGGATTCACGCAATTTTCTGGGCGTACAATCATTAACCCTGGTGCGGTGAGTTTTGCCCGTGGCAAGGAACCAGAAAGTTATTGTGTGGTTGAGGTCAAAAAAGATCAATGGCTCATTAAATGGTATGATGCGCTTAAGCATACCGTGTTAAAAACGGTATCACTTTAAGCGTTTCAAACCACATCATATCCAAAGATACTTAAACAAGGAGGTTGACTTGATGACGCGAAAATGGTGGCAAGATGCCGTAATTTATCAAGTATATTTACGCAGTTTTAATGATTCAAACAACGATGGCATTGGTGATTTACAAGGCGTCATCGAGAAACTACCATACATTAAATCGTTGGGCGCAAACACCGTTTGGATAAGTCCACACTATGATTCACCCATGGATGATAACGGCTATGATGTTCGTGATTTCTTTAAAGTGAGTGAAGACTACGGTGATTTAGATGATTTTAAAGCGTTGTTAGACAGTGCCCATGACCAGGGTATAAAAATAATTATTGATTTGGTGCTTAATCATACATCGGATGAACACCCATGGTTTGAAGCCGCGAAAGATCCGGCCCATCCAAAACACGAAAAATATCATGATTATTACATTTGGCAACCGCCAAAAGACATGACTGATGGCGTGCAAACATTGCCGACGAACTGGCGTTCATGGTTTGGTGGTCCGGTGTGGGAATACAATGCGTTAACCCATTCTTATTACTTACATATCTTTAGTAAAAAAATGCCAGATCTCAATTGGCGAAATAAAAATATGATTCAAGACATGATGGCAATGATCCAGTGGTGGATTGATTTGGGTGTGGACGGTTTCCGTGTCGACGCATCAAATCATTTAGAAAAAAACTGGGATTTTCCAGATGCTTATCCAGGCTATGAACATTTTTCCAGTTTACCAAAACATCACGACTATTTAAAATTATTGGGAGAACAATTATTTTTTCCAAACAATCTCATGACCATCGGTGAATCTGGTGGGGCCAGTCCAAAAGAAGCGTTGCAATATGCTGGATTTGATTCTAAAGAATTTAATATGTTAATTCAGTTTGGTCATTGCTGGGCAGACATTGATGATGCCAATCACATCACCCCTGGCAAGTGGGCAAAAGGCACAATCAATGTGCCACACATCAAACAGAGTTTGGCGCATTGGATTAACGTGTTTGAAGACAAAGGACAAAATACCTTATACTGGCATAACCACGACCACCCACGCGTTGTCAGCCACTACGGTTCAGATACTTTTAAAACCCATGAAATCAGTGCAAAAATGCTTGCCTACAGCTTGTATTTGTTGCCAGGAACACCAATCATCTATCAAGGTGAAGAAATTGGGATGACCAATGTGGATTACCAACAGCTTAATGACTTTCGAGATGTTGAGGTATACACAGAGTATGCTAACTTCATCCAACTTGGCGCAACCCATGAGGTGGCCATGCAAGCATTAAGAGACCGCGCAAGAGACAATGCACGTAGCCCAATGCAATGGGATAATACTTTGCACGGTGGTTTCAGTGAATACACCCCATGGATGGCAACCAATCAAAACAAGGATTTCATCAATGTACGCCAACAAGAAAACGATAAAAACTCAATACTAAACACGTATCGCAATTTAATTGCTTTAAGAAAATCTGAAGATTTGGCATTTGCAAAAACCCAGTTTTATGATTTAGACCATGCCCAAAGCTTTCATTATCAAAGCAAAGGTAAGTATCATACGTACGTTGTCATTAGTAATTTTAGCGATCAAACGATGGTTTTAAACGACTTAAAAATCACCGATGACTACACACTTTATTTAAGCAATACACGCGCTCAAGAACGCAATGTTTTCAAACCATATGAGGCACGTATCTACCGTAAAAAGCATTAATGTTTTTTACGGTTTTTTTTTAGTGTTTTGGCTTGACATTATGACATGATTATATATAATAAATATGCAATGTTTAATTAAGATAATATTGTAGTTTACTTTTACTAAACAAGTGATTTTAAATAACGTATTTTCTAACTTAAAATCACACTCAAATTAAACCACAGAAAGGCGTGGAATGATGAAAAAACTGATTGAGATAAAAGACTTAACAAAATCATTTGATGACGTCCAAGTTTTAAGTAATATCAATCTCTATATTCGGGAAAATGAGTTTATTACTTTATTGGGTCCTTCTGGCTGTGGTAAGACAACATTACTTCGCTTAATTGGTGGCTTTGAGTTTCCTGATAGTGGATTGATCACGTTTGAAGGCAAAGACTTAAAATCATTGCCACCACATGACCGTAAAATTAACACAGTATTTCAAAAATATGCCTTATTCCCACACTTAAATGTGTTTCATAATATCGCATTTGGTTTGAAAATAAAAAAACTACCGAAACAAGATATTGACGACGCAGTGAAAAATGTTTTAAAACTGGTAAAATTAGAAGGTTTTGAAGATCGCAACATTAAAACCTTATCCGGTGGACAACAACAACGTGTTGCAATTGCCCGTGCTGTGGTCAATAAACCAAGGTTACTACTCCTTGATGAACCGCTGGCTGCGCTTGATTTAAAACTGCGTCAAGACATGCAATATGAACTTAAGGAAATGCAACGTGCACTCGGTATCACGTTTATCTTTGTCACCCACGACCAAGAAGAAGCACTGACTATGAGTGATACGGTTGTGGTCATGCGTGACGGTGAAATATTGCAAATTGGAACACCTGAAGACATATATAACGAACCTAAAAATCGTTTTGTTGCATCGTTTATTGGGGAGTCAAACATTGTTGCTGGTGTGATGATTAAAGATTATCTGGTCAATTTTGAAGGCTTTCAATTCACTTGTGTAGATAAGGGCTTTGACCCTAACCAAGATGTTGATGTGGTGATTCGTCCGGAAGACATTGAACTTGTCCCTGCAAAAGGTGAAATTGATGGTGTGGTTACAGACATGATATTCAAAGGTGTGCATTACGAAATAATTGTCGATGTAAAAGGTAAAGAATATGTCATCCATTCAATCAACCCGCAAAAAATTGGTGCTAAGGTATCGATTACGTTTGAACCTGAAGCGATTCATGTGATGGAGAAAAATGCAAAGTTTACGTAAACTGAGTATTCCATACATTATATGGATGACAGTATTAATCGTATTTCCGACGATTATTATTATTGTTTTAAGCCTATCGACACTCAACATATTTCGTTTAGACCCTTTTGATTGGACATTTCAAAACTTTCGTATTTTTACTTCAGATGTATTTTATATCGCTTTGAGAAACTCGATTAAGTTTGCTTTACTTGCCACGACGATTAGTTTTTTTATTGGTTATCCTGTGGCTTATTTACTGGCCAACAGCACCTCGAAAAATAAAACATTGTATGTGACTTTATTGATTGTACCAATTTGGTCGAATATGTTGTTAAGAATTATTGCTTGGGAAAAATTGTTTTATCCCAATTCGATTCTCAATATGTTTGGCATTTCACTGGATTTGATTGGTAAAGACAGTGCGATTTTAATTGGTATGGTTTCGATGTATTTACCGTTTATGATTTTTCCGATTTATACAGTGTTAGAAAAAATGGATAAAGATTTGATTGAAGCCAGTCGCGATTTGGGCGCAAACATGGTTCAAAGCTTCTTTAAAGTGACATTGCCTTTATCACTTAGTGGCATTGTTAGTGGCGTGATTATGACGTTGTTGCCGGCCATGACGGCGTTTGCTTTACCGGCGCGATTGTCAGGTGGGCGGACATTGTTACTCGGGAACTTGATAGAAGATTATTTTATGAAGACATCAAACTTTAACTTAGGTAGTTTAATTAGTATCGTGTTGATGATTGTGATGCTTATCTTGTATGTTGTAATTATTCGTTTTGATAAGGAAGGAGACACGTTAATATGAGTCTAAACTTTCCTAAATTTGTCCAACGTTTACTTGCGATATTGACCTACACAGTCATTTATTTACCGATTGTAATCATTGCCATTTTAAGCGTTAATGCCTCGGCACGTGATTATGTGTTTACAGGATTTAGCTTAAGATGGTATCGTGAAATTGTTTTGGATGCGCGCTTATTACAAGCCATTCAAAACACCTTGACTATTGCTTTGTTATCAACCACGATTGCCACTTGTCTTGGGACTGCATTTGCCATTGGTATTCATGGCTTGAAACGCAATCAACGCATACGGATGATGGTTTTAAACAATGTCCCAATTGTGAACCCAGACATCGTCACAGGGATTAGTTTGTTGTTGGTGTTTAGCTTGTTACCGATATCTTTCGGGATGCCAACCATGTTGCTGGCCCATATCTTTTTTTCGATTCCTTTTGTCGTGCTCAGTGTGTTACCGAAACTTAAAGCACTCGACCCCAATTTGTTTGAGGCAGCACTTGATTTGGGCGCAACGAAATTTCAAGCGATTTTCCGTGTTATTGTCCCGTCAATTAAAATGGGGATTATTGCGGGTGCACTGATTGCTTTTACGATGAGTATAGATGATTTTGTTATTAGTTACTTCGTTTATGGCAATGGTTATCAAAATGTTAGTATTTGGATTTACTCAAGGTTAGGCCGTCGCACATTTAGTCCTGCGGTCTATGCTTACAATACATTGGTTGTTTTGATTACAATGATTATTTTGTTTATTTTTAATCAGTTCAACCGCAAAAATAAAAAATTAAAAGGAGATCGAATTACATGAAAAAAATACTGATGATTGCTTTGTTACTGGTGACTGCAGTGACTGTGGTTGGTTGTTCACAAAAAGAGACACTCTATGTTCTAAACTGGGGTGAATACATGGATATGGATTTGGTTGCCGCATTTGAAAAAGAGTTTAATGTGCGTGTGATTTATGATGAAGTCGGCTCGAATGAAGAAATGGAAATACTTATTAGCGCAGGAAACACCCCTTATGACATTGCCATTCCTAGTGAGTATATGATTCATCAACTCTACACACAAGGATTATTAAAACCAATTAATACAGCACTTTTACCGAACTTAGAAAACGTGACATTTTTTGAAGATGCAACGGATTTATATGCTGATGAACCTTACGTAGACTATATGATTCCTTATTTCTTCGGTAGTATTGGTATTATTTATAACACCACCAATCCTGCTGTAAAAGCCGCCATTGTTGAACAAGGGTTTGGGGCTTTATTTGATCCAAATACACCGTTTCGTATAGGCCTTTATGATTCAGCACGTGATGCGGTTGGCGCGGCACTTATGACGCTAGGGTTTGATCCGAATACAACGGATGATTCTGCGTTACAACAGGCGGAAACTTTACTGCTTAATGCCAATTTCCGTGAAATTGGTGATGATAATTTAAAAAGTTTAGTGATTCAAAACAACCTAGACATGGCATTGGTTTACTCAGGTGATTATTTTGATGAGCTTTATGCCCATGAAGAAGAAGGGTTGACTGTGAATTTTGATTTTTATGTGCCTAACGTGTCAAACATCTGGATCGATGCGTTTGTTTTACCGACAACCGGACAAAATGTTGAGTTAGCCCATAAATTTATCAACTACTTTTTAGATGTCGAAATCATGGTTGAAAATGCCGATTGGGTTGGGTACACACCGGTCATGGTTGAGGCATATACTATTCTTGTCGAAGAGTACGAATATGATTACGAGCACTACTATCCACAGCCAGAAGGCAGTATTAGAAAGGCCTATCAATTTATCAGTTTTGAACACACCCAGCGTTTGAATGACATCCTCACACGCGTCCGCGCAAACTAAAAAGGAAAACATGTTTTCCTTTTTATTTTACTGATTTTATGATACAATTTATCATGAAAATTAGATGGGTGGTTATGTCATGAATGAACCGATAAAAAGCCATAAAACACGTCGTGAACAACGCGAACATGTGATTGAGTTATTGTATCAACTTGATTTGTTAGAAACCAAGTCATTTGATCAAACACAGTATCCTTTTGTCAATGAATCTGTGCAAGGTGTGATTGACAACCGAGCTAAAATCGATCAAGTAATAACAGCGCATCTTGTGAGTTACACAATTAAACGGTTGTCGTATGTCGACCGTGCGATTATTCGGTTTGCAGTATATGAACTTTACTTTACCGAAACACCCGCTGAGATAATCATTGATGAAGCATTAAAACTAACCCGTCTTTTTACCGATGAAGGTAATGATAAAAGTGTTGCCTTTAACAACCGCGTTATTGATACAATTCATAAAGCATTGAAGGGGTGATTCAAGTGGATCAAAATGCATTAACAGTCACCGCTTTAACGAAGTATATTCGTTACAAGTTTGACCATGATGACCATTTAAAAGATTTGCTTGTCGAAGGTGAAATATCGAATTTTAAGCATAATGTTCGAGGCCATTTTTACTTTACATTAAAAGATGACCACGCCTCAATAAGTGCAGTGATGTTTCGCTCAGACGCGATGAAAGTTCAATTTAAACCACAAGAGGGTATGAAAGTCATATTGCGTGGATACATCAGTGTTTTTGAACAAGCAGGCAGTTATCAGATTTACGTTAAAAACATGAATGAAGTTGGACTTGGTAATCTGTATCAAGCGTATTTACAATTGAAAGAAAAATTAGAAAAGCAAGGTTGGTTTGATGAAAAACATAAACAACCGTTACCGCTTTACCCTAAACAAATCGCAATTTTAACCAGTGCAACTGGTGCAGCGGTGCGTGATATAATTCATATTATTAATCGTCGTTACCCATTGGTTAAGTTATTAATTTACCCAACCACTGTCCAAGGGGATAATGCCAAACATGAAATTGTAGAAAACATTCATAAAGCCCATCAAAACCCAAATAATGACCTAATTATTCTTGGTCGTGGTGGGGGTTCTATCGAGGACTTATGGGCATTCAATGAAGCCATTGTCGCAGAAGCAATATTCACATCAACGATTCCAATTATCTCAGCGGTCGGCCATGAAACTGATTTTACAATTGCTGATTTTGTCGCGGATAAACGCGCGCCAACACCAAGTGGTGCGGCTGAAATTGCGGTGCCTGATCAACGCATTTTGCACCGTGATATTCAACGGATGAAACAGCGTTTAGAAGACACATTAGTAGGGTCTATTAAAGATAAAAACTATCAGTTAACGCAAGTGCTTGACCGATACATTATGAAAGAACCCAATCGATTGCTGATGGCCTACAGTCAACGGTTTGAACACTTAAACGAGTCTTTACGTCTTGTGCATCCACACAGACAACTTAAAAACAGTGCGGATAAACTAACGGAGTTAAGAGTGCAACTGTCTAGAAACTTTCATCATTTGCTAAACAAAAAACAGGACCGTTTCAATACTGTTTTGGTCAACTTAGACTACGTTAACCCGTTATCACTTATGAAAAAAGGGTATACGCTCACACGGAAAAACGATGTGATTGTTAAATCAGTAAAACAGATTTCAGTCAATGACACATTAGAAACCGCATTTCATGATGGTGTCATTGAAGTCACAGTGAATAAGGTAAACAAAACTGAGTAACTATACAACGCACAACATTGAAAGGAATGATCCGATGAACAAACAATCTTTTGAAGAGGCTTTACAACAACTTGAAACCATTGTAAAAGCACTTGAAAACGGCGACTTACCACTTGAAGTGGCCGTTAAAAAATATCAAGAAGGTATGGCGTTAAGTAAACATTGTCATGGGTTACTAGAAGCCGCTGAAAAAGTGCTCACATCAATCATTAAAGACGGTAAAGAAGCACCATTTGAAGTCAGCGAAGACAACTAAATATTCGGGGGGATTCAATGAAGATAAATGACATTCAAGACCCGAGTTTTTTAAAACACGCGACCATTGATTCATTAGAAATATTGAGTGAAGATATTCGTGCTTTTTTGCTTGAGAAACTCGCTAAAACTGGGGGACACCTTTCGAGTAATTTGGGTGTCGTAGAACTGACGATTGCACTGCATAAAGTGTTTGAGTCACCGAAAGACCATCTTGTGTTTGATGTGGGTCATCAAGGGTATGTGCATAAAATATTAACGGGCCGCGCAAATCGTTTTGACACCTTAAGAAAAACCGATGGTTTAAGCGGTTTTTTAAAACGCAGTGAGAGTGATCACGATGTTTATGAAGCCGGCCATTCATCGACAAGCATTGCCGCAGCCGCAGGGTTTTTGTTTGCGAAGCCTTATGCTAAAGACATGGGACATGTCGTTGCCGTCATCGGCGATGGTGCCCTCGGCAGTGGTGTGGCATTAGAGGCACTGAATTTTTTGGGTCATTACCCGGATAAACATCCGATTATTATATTGAATGACAATGCCATGAGCATCGGTCAAAATGTTGGCCGTCTTGCACAAACATTAACGCGCTTAAGGGCGCGTAAATCAGTGCGTTTACTAAGACGTAAATCGATTGTGATTATTCCTAAGTTCATGCGTGGGTTTGTTTCTAAAACAGAGCGCCGTGTGAAAGGGTTTATTCAAGGCACCACGTATTTTGAAAGTTTAGGTTATCAATACTTCGGCCCAGTTGATGGGCACAATTTTAATATATTGCTGCGTGTATTAGAGGCCGCAAAAAACGAGAAAAAGCCATGTGTTGTTCATGTAGTCACACAAAAAGGAAAAGGCTATCACGCCTCTGAAATCGACACAACAGGTGATTGGCACGGTGTGTCTCCGAAACATTTTATTGATGATAAACCAATCACAAGCAAACACAGTTACAGTCATATTGTTGCAGAGTACTTAGAACAACGGGCATTAAACAACCCACAATTTAAAGTAATTACACCGGCAATGGTCAGCGGTAGTGGGCTAACAAAATTTCAAGCACGGTTTCCGCTACAGTTAATTGATGTTGGTATTGCCGAGGCCACTGCATTAATCTTAGCCACTGGGCTTGCGCTTAAACACCAACCAATAGTGTTGGCCATTTATTCGACGTTTTTACAACGCGCATATGATCAATTACTGCATGATGTATGTATGCACAACGCAGATGTTGTGATTGGTATTGATCGTGCTGGCTTAGTGGGTAGTGATGGTCCAACGCACCATGGAATTTATGATATTCCATTGATGATGCCGATGCCAAATTTGGTTATTGCGCAAGGTAAAGATTCTGTAGAAACAATGCAATTGTTTGACTATGCACTCGATCATCATCAAGGACCTATCGCAATTCGTTACCCAAAAGCTGAGGCAATTCATGATTCAAAAGACGGTATAAAAAACCAAATTACCGATCATCATTGGCCAATTATTCATCAAGGCACCTTAGGCACGATTATCGCCTTTGGCCCTGTGGTCGAGCAGTTACATCAAGCAATTCAGGAGTATCACTTGGATGTTACGCTCATTAATGCCCGTTTTATTAAGCCAATCGACACGAAAATATTGGCGCATATTGATACTAAAAAACCACTCATCATTCACGAAGAATCGGTGCTTAATGGTGGGTTAGGTACAATGATATTAAAACATTATGCGTCTTTACAAATCCCGTTAATCAATGTGCACTTAATGGGCTTTAATGATCAATTCGTTGAACAAGGTGACCAAGTAACCATATTGCAACGCTACGGCCTTGATTGCTCGTCAATCATTGAACAGATTAAGGTGATGCTCAATGCGACTTGATCATTATTTGGTGGCGACCGATATGTTTTCATCCCGTCATAAAGCACAAATTGAAATTAAAGCAGGCTCAATTACCGTCAACGGGAAAACCATTGTCAAACCAGCCCATCAACTTCACCCGGATGATGATGTAAAAATCATTGATACATTCAATCCGTTTGTCAGTAAGGGTGGATTAAAACTCAAGCATGCACTAAAGGTATTCAATCAACGCGTTGAACGTTTAACAGTTTGTGATATTGGTTCATCAACGGGTGGGTTTACCGATGTGTTATTAAACCATGGTGCACACCATGTGCATGCCATTGATGTTGGTTTTAATCAAATGGTTGAACCACTAAAAAATCATCCACAGGTAAGCCTTCAAGAAGGCATGAATTTTTTACACACACAAACCACCGATTTTCCGGTGATAGATTTGGCTGTGATGGATCTTAGTTTCACCTCTAGTATTCCCCACATTAGTCACGCAAAAACAATGTTTAATTGCCCAATAATTGTTTTGGTGAAACCGCAGTTTGAATCATTAAAAACACCCAAATCGGGTGTCATTAAAGACAAAAAATTACACTTAGAGATTTTACGTGATTACGAAAACCGATTAAACACACAAAACATCCACATCACTGCCTGGACTTATTCACCCATAGCTGGCGGTAGTGGCAACATTGAGTTTTTTGCGTTCATCAACGACAAACCCCACCAACACGATTTAAAAGCAATAATTGATCGTGCCCATCAAACGATATCGAGGTGATTTGAATGCTCAGCTATTTGGCGGTTAAAAACTTTGCGATTATAGAAAATATTGAAGTGAGTTTTCAGCGCGGGCTGACTGTGTTGACCGGTGAAACTGGTGCTGGCAAGAGTATCTTAATCGATGCCATTGGTCTTTTACTCGGCGATCGTGCAAGTTTCGAGGTCATCCGCAGTGGTGAAAACAGCTCAGAAATTATTGGTATTTTTAATGCGCTAGAAGGCCCATTAAAAAAAGAACTTAACGCCCTTGATGTCGACACATCAGACGATCAATTGATGATTAAACGCCACATCAGTTTAACCGGTGCAAACATCATTAAACTGAACAATCAAACAGTGACATTACAAGACTTAAAACGGGTAACCAAACAACTTGCAGATATCCATACCCAACAAGACACTCGGCGTTTAATTGAACCAGAGATGTACTTGTATTTACTCGATCAATATGACCATTCAATTGAACCTTTAAAGCATGTTTATCACCAAGCACTGAATGATTATAACGAACGACTCAACGCCTTACAACGTTTGCTTGATGCCGATCGCGCGCGCAACCAACAACGCGCCGATAGTGAATCGATACTCAAAGAATTACACGCCCATCAACTCATTGTTGGTGAAGAAGAAGATATTACGGCGAGACTGCATACATTGCATAATTTTGATGCAATTTATCACGCCGTTCAAAACGCTTATAATGCATTAGAAACACAAGGCTCATTAGAACAAATTTTTGAAGCACATCGTGCGCTTTTTTCGGTTCAAACCTTTGATGAGGCTTATAAAAGTTTAAGCCACCGTTTAGAGACCACTTATTATGAACTTGATGATGTTAAACAAACGTTATCGGGCTTCATGAATGCGTTAGACTTTGATCCGAATGCGCTTGAACAACTTGAACACCGTGAATATCAGCTAAAGCAATTAACACGAAAATACGCACGTTCTATCGATGGATTGATTGATTATCAAACCGAGCTCGAACAAAAACTGCATGATTTTGAGCATTTTGACGATACGTTAGACGCCGCAAAAAAAGCGTGTGATGACGCCTTAAAAACGCTCCAAAAAGCGGCCAGTCAATTGACTGAAAAACGTCACGCAGTTGCCCGTCATCTCGAACAAAAACTGATTTTAACACTGGCGGATTTACAACTTAAAAAAGCCGCGTTCAAGGTGGTGTTCGCACCGCTTGAAGCCACCGAAAAACGCTTTAAAAAATCAGGTCAAGACACCATCGATTTTCTATTAACCACAAACCCTGGTGAACCACTCAAACCACTGAGTAAGGTCGCTAGTGGCGGTGAAAGCTCACGCATCATGCTGGCACTAAAAACACTACTCGTTCAACAAGATACGTTGGCATTAATGATTTTTGATGAAATTGATTCTGGTGTCAGTGGTTATGTGGCTGACCAGGTTGGCATGAAAATGTATCAATTAAGTCAAGCCACACAAGTAATCGCGATTACCCACTTACCGCAAGTTGCGGCTTGGGCTGATCATCATTATCACATCACCAAAACGGTGGATGATGCACGAACTAAAGCCATTATTAAACCCCTTTCTGATCAAGAACGGGTTGAATCAATCGCCGCGATGCTCGCATCAGATAACATTTCAGATACGCACAGAAAGAGTGCGTCTGAACTACTCAATAAGCCCATAAAAAAAAGCGCTTAAGGCGCTTTTTACTGACTATTATGACCCAAATACAACTTGCCACATAATGAATACTGTGGTTGCAACAAGCCCCAAAACAAAGGCAATCGCAAGAATTAAAACGACAACTTTTCCCCATTTTTTCTTTAAAGGGTTTTTATAGATAGGCGCTTTAACTTCTTGGGGCTTCTTCGTACGTTTTCTACTTTCTGGCATGCTTTCACCTCGAATCTTATCATAGTTCGGATATGCGAATATCATTATAAACCAAATTTGTTAAAAAGGAAAGATTTTCTATGAAAAAATACCGAATAATCTTTCATGTCGATCTTAATGCATTTTACGCATCGTGTGAAATGGCACATGATCCCAGTTTAAAAGACAAACCAATCGGAATTGGACATCAATCCGATCGAGGTATTTTAACAACGGCAAATTACGTCGCTAGAAAGTATGGTGTGACCAGTGCCATGCGTGTGTTTGATGCGAAACGTCTCTGTCCAAAACTGAAAGTGTTACCTGCAAAATTTGCGCTTTATAAAGACTATTCTGATCGTTTTTTTGAGTATTTAAAAACAAAAACTTCAGTGATTGAACCTGCGAGTATTGATGAGGCGTATATGGATATGACGGATTCAATCGATGCATTGAGTGTGGCAAAAACAATTCAAGAAGAATTATTGAAACAGTTAGACTTACCCGTAAGTATTGGTATTGCGCCCAACATGTTTTTAGCTAAAATGGCATCGGATATGAAAAAACCATTGGGTATTACTGTATTAAGAAAACGTGATGTTGTTGATAAGCTATGGCCATTGCCAATTGCATCGATGCATGGGATTGGCAAAAAAACAGTCCCCAACTTAAGATTATTAGGGATTGAGACCATCGGTGATTTAGCCCAGTATCAAGACATTGAAAAACTGCGTCATTTTCTCGGCAATAATACTGAAATATTTATTGAAAAAGCGAACGGCAATTGTCATCGAGCTGTCGATACGACACGTCAAGACAAACATCAAAGCATTGGTAATTCAAGAACCTATGA
>SKFU01000071.1 GCA_007117835.1 Candidatus Izemoplasma sp.
AGGCTCGATGAACACATCAATATTTTTAATGCCATCGTGCATAAAGACCAAGATTTAGCCATCATTTATACCAAACGTCATCTAGAAAGCATTATGCATACGTTTCGATGTGAATACAATGAGGCCAGTTTGGCCGCAGTGAGAAATAAAAAATAGAAAATTATTTCTATTTTTTATGCTTAATGCTATAATGAAATGGCATGCCAGCATGGTGGAATTGGTAGACACGCTAGACTCAAAATCTTGTGGTCGAAAGACCGTGTCGGTTCGAGTCCGACTGCTGGTATTTTTTAATGCACTCATAAACTGTTATGGTCCCATCAGTGGACTATTTTTTTTTATAAATAAACGTTATTTTTTAAGCGTTTATTGCGCTAAAAATAGGGAAACAAGCCAGGCAAATTATAAAAACTGTGAGGGCTTTCAAAAAAAGTTGAGTTTGGGTATTCAAATTAAAATAAATGTGATACGATAAGGGTGTTGATGTCTAAGAATGGAGTGATTTGAGTGAAAAAAACAGTGTTGCATGACGCACACATCAAACTCGGTGCAAAAATGGTTGAATTTGCTGGGTACGACATGCCCATTCAATACACCACAATTACCGATGAACATGAAGCGGTTAGAACCGAGGCTGGACTCTTTGATGTTTCACACATGGGTGAAATCTATGTGGTCGGTAGCGAGGCCACCGAGTTTGTCGATTATGTGTTTACAAATAACGTCGTAAACATGAAAAACCAATCCATAAACTATGGGTTTTTATGTTACCCAGATGGTGGTGTTGTGGATGATTTATTGGTTTATAAAATCAGTGATACGGTCTATTTGTTGGTGGTCAATGCTAGCAACATAGAAAAAGACTTTAATTGGCTTAATCAAAACAATACCTTTGATGTTGAAATCATTAATAAAAGTGATGAAATCAGTGAAATCGCTTTGCAAGGACCAAAGGCTGAAACGTTTTTACAATACTTTACCCAAACACCCCTAGAAACCATCGGCTTTTTTACTTTTGCTGAAATCGATTTACAATCGCGTCCGTTTCTTGTTTCTAGAACCGGTTACACCGGTGAAGACGGGTTTGAAATATACGGTGATCATCGTGATATATATATGTTGTGGCATGCGTTGTTAGAACACCATCCGACATTAAAACCAATCGGTTTAGGCGCAAGAGATACATTACGGTTTGAAGTTGCTTTACCACTATATGGTAATGAACTCTCACCAGAAATTACCCCGGTTGAGGCAGGCTTAACCTTTGCGATTGATAAAACTAAAAAACACTTTATTGGGGCTTCAGTACTCCATGAACAACTGATGAATAAACCATCGCGTAAAATTGTTGGGTTAGACTTATTGAGTAAAGGTATTTTAAGACATGGTTATCAAGTGTTGCACGAGGACACCGTTGTCGGTCACGTCACCACCGGTTATTATGGGCCAAGTGTTCAGTCTTCAATTGCGATGGCACTCATTGATAAACCACATGGAAAAATTGGGAATCAATTGCATGTAATGGTAAGAAATAAGCGATTACCAGTTGCAGTTAGAAATAAAAAGTTTTATGATAAGAATACAAAAGGTAAATAGGAGGGTATTACATGAAAGTGCCAAAAGATTTATACTATTTAGAAACACACGAATGGGTTAAAGTAGAAGATGGTTTTGCCTATATCGGCATCACTGATCATGCACAGCATTCACTCGGAGAAATCGTATTCATTGAATTACCTGAAGAAAATGATACAGTCACTAAAGGAACGGAGTTTGCGGCAATTGAATCTGTAAAAGCAGCATCGGATATCAATGCACCTGTATCGGGTGTTATTGTGATGGTCAACGAAGACCTTGAAGATAGCCCAGAACTACTCAATGAAGATCCCTATGAAAACTGGATTATTAAAGTAGAACTTGAAGATGAATCAGAGTTAAGTAGTTTACTCAGCGCAGACGAATATATCGACGCGTGTGAATAAAAACCAAAGGAGGAATTAGATGTTTAAATATATGCCTCACACCCATGCAGACATCGATGCGATGTTAAAAACCATTGGTGTGGACTCGATTGAGGCACTTTTTTCTGATGTACCCAAATCATTAACACATCATGATTTGGATATTCCAAGTAGTTTATCCGAACTAGAGTTACTCAGTCATATGGAAGAACTTTCATCAATGAACACGCCGTTAAAAGCATTTATTGGTGCCGGTGCTTATGACCATTACACCCCAACTGTCATTCGTCATTTGATTGAACGCCAAGAGTTTTTAACCGCGTATACACCATACCAACCAGAAATTTCTCAAGGCACACTGCAATATATTTTTGAGTTCCAAAGTATGATGACACAACTCACAGGCATGGATGTGTCTAATGCCTCGATGTATGATGGTGCAACCGCTACTGCAGAAGCGATGTTTATGGCATGTGCAGTACGTCGTAAAAACCATGTATTAATCAGTGAAACGGTGAACCCTAATGTCGTTGAAGTCGTAAAGACATACGCGAAATATAAAGGCATTACTGTCACTATGGTTGCTGAAAAAGACGGTGAAACCGACTATAAAGATATGGAAAGTAAATTATCTAACGATGTTGCGAGTTTAATTGTTCAAAACCCAAATGTTTACGGCATTGTTGAAAACTATACCGGCGTAAAAACACGTCTTAATGAGACGAAAACTATGTTTGTAATCAATCAAGACCCTTCAACCTTATCACACCTTAAAACCCCCGCATCATGGGGCGCAGACATTGCTGTGGGTGATGCGCAAACACTTGGTGTGCCACTGTCTTATGGTGGACCATACATTGGTTACATGACAACAATGAACGCATTTATTCGCAAAATGCCAGGCCGCATTTGTGGTGTCACTAAAGACAGTGAAGGCAAACGTGCTTTCGTCTTGACACTACAAGCCCGAGAACAACACATTCGCCGTGAAAAAGCCAACTCTAATATTTGTTCAAACCAAAGTTTACTGGCTTTGTTTGTGACAATATATTTATCAATAATGGGTAAAAAAGGATTGTATGAAGCCCAACAACAGTCATTTGATGCGGCGCATTATATGTATGAAGAGCTTCTTAAGTTATCACACTTTGAAAAAGCGTTTGACAAACCGTTTTTCAAAGAGTTCACACTCACCGCAAAAACAGACATTCACATCCTTCAAAACGCATTAAAAGCCAAGGGCTATCTTGGGCCACTTGCCCTTAACCGTTTTGATCAAAAATACGATCAACGCGTCACGTTCGCAGTGACCGAAAAGCGCACTAAAAAAGAAATTGATGAAGTCATTCAGATATTGGGGGCGTTATAATGGGTTATGATAAGCTGATATTTGATATTTCTCAAGAAGGCCGTAAAGGCTATACGTTACCACACAGTGAGTTTTCTAGAAAATCGCTAGATGATGTCTATTTACGCGATGATTGTCCAGGATTACCAGAAGTCAGTGAACTCGATGTAGTCCGCCATTTTACTAACGTTAGTTTCAAAAACTTTGGTATTGAAAAAGGGTTTTACCCACTCGGATCTTGTACGATGAAATACAACCCAAAAATTAATCAAGACATTGCCAACATGCCAGGTTTTTCACAAATACATCCGTATCAACCACTTGATACGGTACAAGGCATATTAAAAATATACGATGAAACTCAACGCATGTTATCAGAAATCAGTGGGTTACATACGTATTCGCTGAACCCATATGCAGGGGCCCACGGTGAACTCGTTGGCTTGATGATTATTAAAGCGTATCACGAATCACGCAATGATTTTAATCGCACAAAAATTATCGTCCCAGACGCTGCACATGGGACGAACCCAGCCAGTGCAACAGTCTGTGGGTTTCAATCTGTAGAAGTCAAGTCTAACCGAGATGGTTCAGTATCTGTCGAAGACCTAAAGTCTGTCTTAGGTGATGACATTGCGGGCATCATGTTAACCAATCCAAACACGTTAGGCATGTTTGAAAAAGACATCCTAGAAATCGCAAAACTTGTTCATGAAGCGGGTGGACTACTTTATTATGATGGTGCAAACTTAAATCCTATTTTAGGTAAAGTACGTCCTGGGGATATGGGCTTTGACATCATGCACATCAACTTACACAAAACATTCTCAACACCTCACGGTGGTGGTGGGCCGGGTAGTGGTCCTGTTGGTGTAACCAAGGCATTGGCACCATTTTTACCGCAACCCGTCATTCGCAAAGTTAATGATACGTACACCATTGATGATCATGTGATAGATTCACTTGGTCAAATCTCACATTTTTATGGCAACATTGGGGTTGCGATAAAAGCTTACGCCTATATTTTATCCAATGGTAAAGAGCATTTACCTGAAATTGCAGCCTTTAGTGTATTAAATGCCAATTACATTAAAGAATCACTAAAAGACTTATACTTATTACCTGTAGAAGGTGTGTGTAAACATGAATTCGTGTTTGATGGCTTAAAAGATAAATCGACTGGCGTTACAACGCTTGATGTGGCCAAACGTCTACTAGATTATGATGTGCATCCACCAACCATCTATTTCCCATTGCTTTACAAAGAATCGCTAATGATAGAACCGGTTGAAACTGAATCTAAACAAACCATTGATCAGTTTATCGCGATTATGCGCACCATCGCACAAGAGGCAAAAGACACGCCAGAACTGGTTAAAAACGCACCATACAATACCGTAGTTAAGCGACTAGATGAAGCGCTTGCTGCGCGTAAACCAATCGTTAAATACAAAGACTTAGAATAGTTTTAAAAAAGGCCGTATACAATTATATGGCCTTTTTATTACTATAATACCCTTGACACATAAGTAGCATATTGATATAATATTTTTAAATTAAAAGCCACGGCGATTCGCCACGGAAAACTATAGGGTCTTTTTAAGACAGCCAGTTGCAATCTTCGAATTCTTAGTGTTAATGGAAAGAGTTGGGGGTTGTTTTTTTATGAAACATAGTCAAAATGCACGTGGAATAACACTAATTGAACTGCTCATCGTAGTGGTTGTTTTGGGTGTCATTGCAGGCATTAGCGTCATCAGTATTGGTAATATTGTAAATAACACCCGAGTGCGTGCCGATGAAGCCAATACAATCACACTTAATCAAGCCACCAGACTATATCACTTAACCAACCCATCAAGTACCGTCTTTTCTGACCCAAACCAAACACCCGAAGCATTGATTCAGTATTTATACACACAACAATTTCTTAGAGATCCAATCACACCAATGGCAAGTGATGGTTTTTTTACATACGACTTTTCTTTAGGCGTTTGGCTATACCGCGGGATATACATCATCAGTTTGGATGATTTACAGCTTAGACCCAGTGGGTTTTATAAAGGCCGAATTGAAGGGGTTTACGAAGGAACCAGTACACACATACTGATACCAGATATGATTGATGGCACCACGGTGTTAAGCATAGATTCAGATGTCTTTAACTATTTTGGCACATCAACAAAAAAATCAAGCGTACCTCTAGATGAAGTGATGTTTACAAGTCAAAGTCAGCTAGAAAGAATTCATGCCCGTGCATTTAGAGGCAACAACTTGACACAAATTCAGTTTCCTTCGACGCTTAACCGAATTGATTTATGGGCCTTTAGAAACAATCAACTGACCGCACTTAATTTACCAGAAAGCCTAACGCTGGTTGAACAAAGAGCCTTTGATGATAACCCACCACTAACAACCATTACTATAGGGACGAACGTGACAATTGGTCTTGACGCATTTGGACCGTATACACATACTTTTATTACCGCCTATGACTTAGGTGGTGCAGGGACCTATGTGTTAAACAATAATACATGGGAAAAGCAGTAGGGTAGAGGTGACTAAATGAAA
>SKFU01000070.1 GCA_007117835.1 Candidatus Izemoplasma sp.
ACTTAGCGTTAGCTATCGGTGATATATAGTCTTAACTAGACATTAAATCGAAAGACTATAACATCACCATCTTGAACTAAATATGATTTGCCTTCTGAGCGTATTTTCCCTAAGTTTTTAGCTTCTCCTAAGTTACCAATTTTAATCAGTTCATCAACTTTGATAACCTCTGCACGAATGAATCCACGTTCAAAATCACTATGAATTATTCCTGCACATTGCTTAGCCGTATAGCCTTTTTTAAACGTCCAAGCCCTAAGTTTATTGTTTTCGCTGGTAAAAAAAGTCTCTAAATCTAGTAAATCATAAACCGCCTTTAACATTTCACTAACACCTGTTTCATGTAAATCAAGTGTTTCTAAGTATAAATGTCTTTCTTCTTCGTCGAGTGTTCCCATTAATGATTCTAAATCTGCACAGATGGTAAAAACTTTAATCCCGTTATTACGACCGTGTTCAATAATACGTGATACCTCTGGGTGACTAATCGTGTCGTGTAAATCACTTTCACCAATGTTGCACACATAGATTATTGGTTTTAACGTTAAAAATCCGTAGGGTTTTATCGTTTCAAGTTCAAAATCAGTCAACGTATGTTTCCTAATTGGTATTGATGATTTTAATCCATCAGCCAAAAATTTTAATAACTCGAATTCTTTGGTTAATTGCAAGTCAACATTTAATATGGCTTTTTTTTCGATTTTAGGTATACGTTTCTCGATAATCTCTAAATCCGCCAACATTAACTCAATTTCAATCACCTCGATGTCTCTTAACGCATCTATGTTCCCATCAACATGGGTCACTTGATCATCGTCAAAACAGCGAACGACATGAAGAATCGCATCCACAGATCGAATATGTGCTAAAAACTGATTCCCAAGACCCTCACCTTTATGTGCGCCTTTAACCAGTCCAGCAATATCACTAAACTCAATCGCAGTTGGCGTCACTTTTTCTGGCTTTAACAACGCGCTTAAGTGCGTTAGTCGTTCATCCGGGATAATCACATTGCCCACATTTGGTTCAATGGTCGTAAAAGGGTAATTGGCCGTAAGCGCATCAGCCTGAGTTAACGCATTATACAATGTTGATTTACCAACATTAGGCAATCCTATAATTCCCACAGTTAATGGCATAAGCGTCCTCCTTATCTGTATAATTAATTATACATCAAGCGCTTTCATTTTCCTAGTATAAATCAAGAAAAAAGTGCGTGTTTTGACCACCCACTTTTTGATTTATCGAATTTGTTTTAATGCTTGTCCCCAGGCATTAACTTGACTCAAAAGTGCATCCATGTTCGTTTGGTGCAATGATTGAGGTTTGAAAACTTTAAATTGTTCAAAATCATGAAACAACGAAAGCAAAACATGACTACGGACATCAGCGATTTGAAGTTCACTGAGGATACCCCGTAAATGTTCTGCGGCACGTGCACCACCTGCAGAGCCATAGCTCACAATACCTGCGACTTTGTTGTGCCAAGGTTCTTTGGCTAAATCAAGCGCATTTTTTAATGCCCCTGTAATGCTGTGATTGTATTCGGCCACAACAAAGATAAACCCATCAAATCGCATCAAAGTATTTTGCCATGCTTTAATCGATTGTGTGTCTTTACTTTCACCCAGTAAAGGCAACTTGAATGATTGAATATCAATGATTTCGTAATGGTTTCCATCATTTTTTTGTTTCGCATATGATTCAACCCAAGACCCAACCTGAGGGCTAACTCGGCCTTCGCGGGTGCTACCTAAAATAATACCAATGTTAAGATTCATAGTGTTATTCTCCTTTTGTTTTTCCGATTTTTTTTAATAATGATTGCAATGTTTCTTCTTCTTTTGAATCAAGTAAATCTAGGTGTTCTCTAAGTTGTTTTTCGTGATCTTCATACAGTCTTTTTATCAGTTGATTCCCTGTATTAGTTAAGGCAATATAAACACGTCTTTTATCTTGTGTACAGACACGTCTTTTGACCAATGCGCTTTGTTGTAATTTTGTCAGTACATAACTCATGCTAGAATTTGCGATTAAAACTTTGTCAACGATTTCTTGTACCGATAAATCGCCTTTATGGTATAACGCTTCTAGCACACCGAATTCTGAAACACTTAATCCATAAGTATTTACATGGCTTTTAATTAATCTCTCGAACGTATTTGCAGTTCTAAACAAAATCGTTAAGGTCTTTAACTTAGACATGATTAAAAGTATTCCTTTTTAAATGTTTTATGAGTTCTTGTCGTGTTTATCGGCCGTATTAAGGTTTCGATGTTATCGCGTGCGTTTCTAAATTTAGGTGGTAACGCCAATGTTTCGCCCAAAGTCTCGTAATCTTCTTGATCATCAATAAATCCTGGTCCCTCTGTCGCAAACTCAAACAAGATTCCTCGATATAACCGTGTATATAAAGACTTAAAATAAAAACGGTCGACCAAACCTGAGTGATGCGCACCCAAAGCATCTAAATGTTTTATCCAAGCATGAATATCTTTTTCATCATCAACTCTAAAAGCCACATGATGTACCGCACCATACCCTTGATAACCCGGCGCTAAATCCGCATCATGAATCACGATAACCGAAGCCCCGTTACCTCCTTCACCCATCTCATACAAAGTAACGTTGTCAACGGCGTCTGTTTTTCGCATGGCCATCACTTCAGATAATATGTGATGCATGGATGCAATACGGTTAACGGTAAAAAATATTGGGCCAAGACCCGTGATGGCATATTCATTAGGCACCGGGCTTTTTATCCACGGCGTTCCTGAGGCGACACCAGGAATATTTTGATCTGAAAACAGCGCATACGATTGGCCATCAAAATCTTCAAACATCATGACACGACGGTCAAATAGCGTTTCAATGTCACCGTGCTTAACTTTATAATGGTTAAACCGCTTTAGCCAATATTTAAGAGCTTCATCAGAAGGCACACGGAAACTTGTACGCGATATTTCGTTGTTTCCTTTTACCGCCTGTTGTGTGTCAGGAAAATCAAAAAAAGTCATGTCTGTTCCAGGACTTCCTACGTCATCTGCAAAAAATAAGTGATAAGCGTGGATATCATCTTGATTTATGGTTTTTTTAACCAAACGCAACCCAAGTATGTTGGTAAAAAATACGTATATTTTTTCTGCACTGCTCGTCATGGCTGTGACGTGGTGTATGCCAGTTAATGGTTTCATATAAAACACCTCCCATTTGATTATATTTCGAATTCGAAATATAATCAAATAATACGCTGTGCTATCTTAGTTAAAAAAGAATGTATTTTTTATACATTCTTTATAATTATTATTCAGTTATTAGGCTTAAGTCACCGCGCTTAATAAAGCCTTTTTTACGTAAAACCATTTCCACAAGAAGTACGATAACAAGCGGAAACAAAAAATACAAGAGACCAATCATGATAAATGTCGATGTTTGATAGCCCATAACATCTAAAGTCGCGATCGGACCTACAAAGCCACTGGTTCCCATACCAGCACCAATTGGCGAGGTCTGCGCTTTAAAAACAATGGTTGAAATGGGTCCTAAAATAGCCGAAGCTATAATTGGCGGTAGCCATAATATGGGTTTTCTTAATACGTTTTTAAACTGTAACATACTCGTACCAATCGCAATCGATAAAACGGTACCAACCGAGTTATCTTTCCGACTCATCACTGCAAAACCAATCATCTGTGCTGCACCTCCGACCAATGCCGCACCTGCAGCTAAACCCGATAATCCGATTGAAATTGCAATGGCTGCCGATGAAATCGGTGCCGTTAGGGCCATACCCATTAAAACCGCGACAATAATGCCCATTAAAAATGGTTGTAGTGTGGTAGCTTCTTCAATAACACTACCAATACCTTGCATAAATATAGCCACTGGTGGTCCAATAAGCGTTGCGACAAAGAATGCAATAACACTGGCGATTAAAGGTATTAATATAATATCAATGGGTGTTTTCTTTTTTAATACTAGGCGTACACTCTCTATAGTCACAATGGTCGTTAAGTAAGCGACCACTGGATCGGGTACAATGGCCGTTGCAATACCACCTGCGATGGCGCCAGAAATGAGTGGAAGACCTTGTAATTTTAAACTCCATGCAACACCGATACCAATCCCGACGCCCATCAGTGTTCTTAATATGTTGTAAAGTTCAATTAAGGCTTGGCTTCCCAATAAAATACCGAGTTGATTAATAATAACACCAATAATAAGTGTTGCAAATAAACCAAGCGCCATACCGTTTAAAGTGATGACAAAATAATTCAGTAACCTTTTTCTATACGTTTGCTCTGACAAATATTTCACCCCTTTTTTTGCTACATATTGTTGTAATTCAGTATACTACACGCGTCCCTAAAACGCGTAAAAAAGATTCGTCGTTTTCGTTGTTGAGATTGGAAAACTAAAATACGCGTTTAATGCTTAAGTAAAGCTTGCACTTGTGCTGATGCATTGATGACGATAGATTCAATCATTTCGCGTTTTTAACGGCTTCGGTCATCATCTCAGATACGTTTGTGATTATATGGTCAATATCATATTCATTTTCCACATAAACATAAGAAATATTGTTTAAATCACAACCTGTTTTATGGATTATATTTTCTTTAACGAGCTGTGCTTTAACAGTATCATTTACCATTCTTTTTTCTATGACTTGTGAAAACTTCATAATCTCATCGAACTTAGTATCGATATATGCCTTGCTAAATACTATGCCTTTTGCTTTAATATGCGTTAATTCATCGCTTTTAAAATACTTTGAATAATCGTGTGGTACATAACAACCCTCAATGATTAAATGTTGATTGTTTTCAATGTTCGTTTTAATTATTTCTGCGAGAATTGGCCATAAGTACGCGGTTAATTCATCGATATCACTACTGGGTTTTAGTTTTGTCTGAGCACTTCTAATGAGTCCCATCTTTAAATGGTCGATGGATAAGTATGGCAGCTTATGTTTTTCTAATAATTTTTGAGCAACCAGAGTTTTTCCTGTGTGTGACGCCCCTAAAATAAGTATTATCATTCTAATACCCCCTCGTATTTTACGAAATACAACAATAAAAATACTGCTTCTTCTTTGTTTTTTGCATTTTTAAGGTTTTGCTTTATGATTATTTTTTTAAATATATATCTAAAAACTCAAGCGTTTCTTCATTTATTATCTGCAATACTTCTTTTGCCTTTCTTTTTGCCGGAAAGCCATTGAGTATGCGTGTCATTATTGGGCTTGTTAGTGACAAATCAGTGAGTGAAAAATGACCTGTCCCATCAATATAACGATTGACTACAGTAGATTCGTTGTTTTCTAGCATTAAATTGTTTTGCTTATATTGCGGTAATATTGATAATCTGTCCCATGTACTATCTGAGTATATATTGAGTACCGGTTTGGGGTAGGCAGATTCATCAATGATAAACTGACCATCTGCAACACCTAAAATATCACACATATATGGTGACTCTAAGGCAATGATTGCTTGAATATCGGCGTTTTCTCTTCCGACGCACAATGCCGCTGACCCCCCAAGAGAATGACCTGCTAAAGCGATATTTTCAATGTCAATGATAGAAAAAATAAACGGGTTGTCATGTTTTTCAACTTGAGCTTTTGTATAATTAATAACACTGTTTATATCATCGGATCTTAATTGCATCCATTGATGGTACAATACAAAACTTTCTTCCGGATTTTCTGTTGCGTTTTCGCGTGATAACTCCTGCATATACGTGCTGTTAATCCAAATGTTTTTACCCTCTGTGCTTTTGGTCACAATCGTATGATAGGGGTGACCTATAGAAAACACAACATACCCATGACTTGCGAGTTCTAAAAATAAAGAGTC
>SKFU01000061.1 GCA_007117835.1 Candidatus Izemoplasma sp.
GCATCTTCATTTAATGCTTGGTACGAAACGACAATACCGTCTTCATCAACCAACAGTTCAATCGAAGGGTTAATATCAATTTGAACGGCACGTAGTGCTTGACTTAGTACTGTTTCTTCTGGATCAAACTGGCAACCACTTAAAACAGTTAAGCCAGTGATTAAGATTAATCCTAAAAATAATTTTTTCATACGTTTTCACGCTCCTTTAACCGATAAACAGTTCAAAACGTTTTTTTGTTGGTTTATAAAAAAAAATGACTCAATAATTCAATGAGTCATTGATTAACATCTTACTTACGCTTACTTTTATACATTGCAATTTCTGCGGTGCGAATAAGTGCGTTAATATCACAATCGATGGTATGACTCGTTGCAATACCAATTGAAATGCCAATCGCAATGTCTTTAATGACAATCTTCGAGCACATTTCAGTAATCACGTGACTCAGTTGGTTGGCTTGAATATTATCCGTATTAGGTAAAATTATCAAAAATTCATCACCGCCATAACGAATGATATGCTGACTATAAGGAATACATTGTGTTATCACGTCAGCTGTTTCAATCAAGATTTGATCACCTAAATCATGACCATGCAAATCATTCATCTGCTTAAGTGTATTTAAATCCGCAAATAATACACTGAGAGGCACCTGTTTTACCAGCGTTTTCTCTGAAATTATTTTGTTTAAATATTCGCGGTTATGTAGTCCAGTCAAGTGATCGTGATAGCTTTTATAATGTAGCGTATTGAGTAATTGGTCTTTTTCGTGATTAAGCCGAATAAAATGCAAACCGAGTAATGCTAAAACAGTTGATGTCCCCAATATGGCATTAATGAAGTAACCCCAAGGCAAATACCAATTTAGTTGAACAAAAAAAGGATAAAGTAAATTAAACAGCCCAAAAGCAATAAATATACTGCCTAGCCAGTTGCTAGGTTTATCTAAACGTGCAAGAATCCAGCCACCCGCATGCATATAATAAAATGCAACATAAGAAAAGATTACAATTGGCATAAAAATATAAAGTGAAGGCGTGATAAGAATGGTAACAAATAGCGTAAGTGCACTGAGTCCAGTCAGTTTCAAACCTTTAAGATAGCGCTTATCAAGATAAACATAGCAGGCATAATGTAAAACAGCACTACCGATGATTAATAAGGCACTGTATAAAACCAAGTAAAGCGGTTCAGTACCATAGATGAATAATGTTGCATAGGCAAAAGTCAATATTGACCAATGTAACAGCCAGTACAGTAGATACTTACGTTTATGTAACATATAAAGTATCCCCATCACCAGCGTCAATACAAAGCTCGTCGCAAAAAATGTCAATGTGATGAGACTTAACATTTCATCGCTATATGCCATCATCTACACCCCTTCCATCAATCAAATTAATTATACCAAAAGTATTCAGTAATTTGTATCATAGATTGAACTATTTTATGAATTAATCATTATGGTGCTTGAATCAAATCGGCAAAATCAGTTTCAAATACTTGGCCACCACGAATATATCTAACTTGTACAGCTTGACCCACACGAGAATTTAAAATAGCCTCACGTAACTGATCAAAATTATAGATGTCTAAATAATCATCCATTTCATCATTTCTAAAACCAATAATAATATCGTTTGCTTGTAAGCCAAGTATTTCGGCACTGCTTTCTTCAATAACTTCGATAATACACACACCATAATCTTGTCCACACGCCGCGACAATTGGATTCGATGAAATGCCAAAGAATGGTCGAATAAACTCGCCGAACTCTTCTAAGTCACGGATAACACGAATGATTGTATTCGATGCCACTGCAAACCCTAGACCCTCAGTTTGTCTTCCAGATTGCGTGCGATCAATTCTAAATGTGTTCATACCAATAAACTCACCCAACGTGTTAAACAGCGCACCACCACTATTACCAGGATTAATGGCCGCATCATGTTGGATCGCTGAGGCATTAAACTCGCCTAAATTATAAGATTCACCCAAAAAGCGCGTGAGTCCTGAAATCACACCCTGTGAAACACTGTTTGTAAATGTTGCGCCAAGCGGATTACCAATCGCAAACACCGTTTGACCTTGTCTTAATTCATAAGAATCGCCAAAGGTAACGGTATAAAAAGACTCCGTTGATGTAAACTTTATAACACCCACATCAGAAAATCCATTACTCCCAACAAATTCGATTTTATCACTTGTGATTTCAAACAACATGCCGTAGCGTTCATAAAGAATTTCAATACTGTCATGACCACTTAATACATGATGATTCGTGACCACGTAGTATGTGTTCCCTTCTTTACGGTAAATCACGCCAGAACCGGTAGACAGCGGTATGCCATCTTCATCCGAGGTTAATATGTTTACAATACTAGGTTTGACACGCTCAATCATACGAGTTATGGCATCTTCATACCACAAAACATCGTCATTAAATCGTGCATCCACAATCCATTTTGCATAAAGTGTCAGATTGCTTTCAATGGATTCACCCACAGTGATTGGCTGATTGAACTGAGTGTCTTTGTACCAACCATCAAACAGATAACCTAAGCGCCTTGGACTCATTAAAAACTCCAAAACCTCGCCATGTTCAATTTGTTGGGGTGCCATAAACTCACCATCCATTCGATTGAAAGTAAGCGTGTACTGTTTAGGCACAAAATGTGCATAAACTGTCACGTCACTAAATATTTGTGTTTGATTTTCTAGGGCATAAAAATAACTGGTATCGTCATAAAACCATCCCTTAAACTCGTGACCATCTTTTTCCGGTACTGGCAAAGCCACACGCTCTTTTTCGATAACTTCGACTGTGTCAAACAGCTCATTATCATCAAGCATGAAACTCACTGAGTAATAGATATCGTCTACAGGTGGGTCATCTGGTGTCGTTCCATTGTCATTAGGTGTTGGCACTAAATTACACCCGGCAACGAATGCCAGTAAGAGTAACATGAATGCATATCTTAGTTTAAACATATTAACACTTCTTTCTGAATATTCTTGGATTAGGTATATTGTAACATAAAAGCAGTGTTTTGGTTGTGTAAAAAACACTGCTTTATAACGCCGTAAAACAAAAAGACAAAGCTATAAGGTTTTCGCCTAAATAACAAAATTACCATTGGCAAATATGGTCATACGCGTGCCATCTTTTTTAATGCCTTCTACCGATAAATCCGCAGAACCAAACATAAAATCAGAATGCGCCATTGACTGATTATAACCCAGCTTCTCTAATGCTTCTTGACTCATACCTGTGCCACCTTCAACATTCATTGGATAAGCACGTCCTAATGCCATATGGCAAGATGCGTTCTCGTCGAACAGTGTGTTTAAGAATAAAATACCCGAATTTGAGATGGGTGAATCATGAGAAATCAATGCAATTTCTCCCAAATAACAACTCCCTGCGTCAAACTCAATTAAATTTCTTAGTGTGTCTTTTTCTTTTTCAGCATCAAAATCGACCACTTTACCGTCTTTAAAATCTAACCAAAAGTTTTCAATGAGATTGCCCTGATAATTTAGTGGTTTAGTCGCAACGACTTTGCCGTTAACACCAAATTTATGTGGCATCGTAAACGTTTCTTCGGTTGGAAGATTCGGATTAAAAACAACGCCTTTTGTGGTGTGTTCTTGACCACCAGCCCACACATGGTTTTCTACCAACTCGATGGTAATGTCAGTACCCAATCCGTTTTTAAAGTGCAATGCTTTAAATTGAAGGTCATTCAATATTGCGTTATGTTTAGCCAATGTTTGGTTATGCATCTTCCAATCATTGACTGGGTCGTTATCAGTTTCAATACGACACGCTTTTAAAATGGCTTGCCAAAGTGCTTCTTCAGCAGCATCACCCGTTAAATCAGGAAATACTTTTTCAGCCCATACTGTATTGGGAGCCGCAACAACAGTCCATTGGGTGTTGTTACCCATCACATACTGTTGAACAAACGATAGTTTTGTCATCATCGCTTTACCAGCCCGTTGCATTTTTTGTGGATCAACACCCTTGTTTAAACCAGGGATTGGTGAAGTAACACTTATAAAACAAGCCCCCTCATCAATGAAATGTTGACTTTGGGCAACCACCCATTCAGGTACCTCTTCTAGTGTTTCAACTGCCATGTGCTCAAGTCCTGTGCGACTAACATAGTCATCACTCCATTGAACTTGAACGCGTTTAGCCCCTGCAAGATACGCTTCTTTAGTAATCGCTCTAACAAACGCCGTGTTTTCAGTCGTTGCTCTTACAACAACCATTTGATCACGCTGAACATTCACGCCAATCTGAACGGTCAATTTTGCATATTTTTCTAATAATTTTTTATTTGGCATCAAATCACTCCTTTTTTCAATACAACTATTATAGCATATTATAAAAAATATAATGACTGTTTGTCATTTTTTATTTGATAAAATAAAAGCATACAGGTTCCTTATCTTCTGTCTGGTCAATGGTGTTTGCATTTTGCGTTTGATTTGTTGAATTATGCTTTATATAATGGACTGTAGATTAATCTAAGACTATAATATAGCCATATTAACAATAGGCGGTGCTAAGCATGAAAAAACTCTTAATAGCAACACTTTTTGTGGTTATCTTGACACTCGCTTCATGTCAAAAAAACATTGAACCCCCAAGCGCTTCAGGATTGATTTCGGTGCAAAACGAGTCACATTTCAAAGATTTGATTGCACGTAATGAAAACAATCAAATGACCCTAGAACGATTTGGCTTAAACGTGGATTCGGCACTAGATTTTGCGGAAAGCAATACCACTGAACATTCTTCTACGAACATTCAAGTGCCCGGTGTAGATGAAGGTGACATCATAAAAACTGATGGTCATCGTATTTACATGATTGATTACCATCAATTGCGTGTCATTGAAGTAAACAACGGTGCAATGGATGTTGTTTTAACGCAAAAATCACCATTTGAAAACAGTGGCTACGATGTGCTTTACTTAAGTGACGACTATTTAATTGTTATTGGCAATTATTATACATACGAAGATTATGATTATGACGAACTTGATTTGCCTGAGGATGTTGTCCGTATTCCTTGGTTTGGCTACTTTTTTCAAACACACACATTTATCGAAATATATGATTTAGACACGCTTGAGCTTAGTGACTCTATCACAATCAGTGGCCAGCTCAACACCACACGCCTTATTGCCAATGATTTGTACTTAATATCAACACAGTATCTCAACACACCAGAAGGCATTGACAGCCGTCCGACATTTAGTCATAACGACGCCTATTTTAAGCCTGAATACCAAGAAATTGGTTACCTTCCTGAAACCAATTATGACGTAATCACAAACATCACACATATTAAGCTATCAGAAACCATCACCATGGACTACACGCTTTATCTGGGTTCAGTTCATTGGCCGACCGTTTATGTTAGTCATGATTCAATCGTTTTAGCAAACAATGATTGGTCTTTTAGTATCCGCCACAACATGTCGCAAGATGGCCAGTTATTACGCTTTAGTATTGAACAAGATGGCTCGGTCTTATTTCACGCAAAAGCAACCTATCAAGGTCACATCTTAAACCAGTTTTCAATCGATGAATACGACGAAAGCATCCGTTTACTCACAACTGAAGGTTGGGGCGACGATGTCGTCAATCGCCTATACATCTTTGATGCATCTAAAGATGCGTTGGTCTTACCGACACTGAGTGTGCTTGAAGAAGGCATCGGTAAACCCCGTGAAACAATACGTTCAGTGCGTTTTAATGACACCTTTGTGACGGTCGTTACGTATGAA
>SKFU01000057.1 GCA_007117835.1 Candidatus Izemoplasma sp.
ATTACTGAGGTAAACAGCGGACTTTATGTGATTGATAACCAACTGCTTTTTCATTGGTTAGAAAAAATACCAGTGAACCCGCGTAAACAAGAATATTATTTGACTGATATTGTTGAATTGATGTTGCCACACCATGATGTCGGCACGTTTACGGTTTATGATGGTCATTTACTGATGGGTGTTAATGATTTATATGGCATCAGCATTGCTGAAAAGTATTTCCGTGACCAAATAAACCGCGATCATATGCTTAATGGGGTTTCAATGGTCAACCCTGAAACGATTACGATTGGTCATAACGTAACCATAGAAAGCGGTGTAACAATAAACCCAAACACAACAATTACTGGTAAGTCAATCATTCAAAAACACGCCGTGATTGGACCAAACACAGAAATCCACAACAGTGTGATTCATCCTTATGTGACTGTTAAACACAGTTTAGTTTATGACAGTACCGTTTTAGAACACACCACTGTGGGTCCATTTGCCCATTTAAGAAGCCGCGCACATATCGGTGCGTATAACCGCATTGGAAACTTTGTTGAGGTTAAACAATCCAATCTCGGTGCGCATACCAAAGCCTCGCATTTAGCCTATATCGGTGATGCTGAGGTCGGTCATCATGTCAATTTTGGCTGTGGCAGTGTCACAGTAAACTATGATGGTGTTGAAAAACATCAATCGATTATTGGCAATGATGTTTTTATTGGCTGCAACACCAACTTAATCGCACCCATTGAAATTGGCAATAGCGTGTTTATTGCCGCAGGCAGTACAGTAACCCAAAATGTGCCAAGCAACGCCTTTGCGATTGCAAGAAACCGACAAGTCAATAAAGCCGATTACTATAAACATTTAATCCGACCAAAGCCTAAAAATGACAAATAAACCAAAGAAAAAAGCCTTTAAGTATTTAGGCTTTTTTCTTTGATTTTGGGCGAAATTGATTGACGGCTTTGTCGTAAACATAGTCAATCTGTTCTATCGATTTTATAATCTGATTGATATCGGTGTTTAAATCATCACACAATGCCTCAAGTGAGGCATAGTCATTACGAAGTTTTGTGTTAATCACACTCAATAACATTTGTGGATCTTTAGGTAATGTCACGCACATCACCACAACAAAAACTCAATATGAGTTTTTTTAATGCTTTTTTGACTTCGGTGTTGCCCATGGCGTCTAGATGTTTAAACTGTGCTTGCCAAGCATCATCGATTAATATTTCTTTTGTGTTGATGCCATTGGATTCAATGAATATTTTATCATTAATGGCTGTTTTATCCGTGTCTTTATCATTCACCAGCAGTTCTTCGTATAGTTTTTCACCGGGTCTTAATCCAGTATATACCATTTGAATATCAAGATTTGGTTTAAGCCCTGATAAACGAATCATTTGTTCAGCTAAATCTTTTATTTTAACCGCTTGACCCATGTCTAAAACAAAGATTTCACCACCCCGTGCTTTTGTGCTGCTAAGTAAGATTAGACTGACGGCTTCTTTAATGGTCATGAAAAACCGGGTAATGTCGGGGTGGGTTATGGTCACAGGACCGCCTTGTTCAATTTGTTTTTTAAACAGTGGAATAACACTCCCGTTTGAGTTAAGTACATTACCAAACCTTACCGCCGAATAGGTGGTTGTTTGATCTTGTGTTGACATCTGTTGAATCAGCATTTCTGCAAAACGTTTTGTCGCACCCATCACATTGGTCGGTCTGACCGCTTTATCACTCGAGACAAGCACCATGTGTTTGACATTGTATTGTTGACATGCTTTCGCCACATTGTTGGTGCCAAGTATGTTAGTTCTGACCGCTTCAATTGCGTTGTTTTCTAGCATCGGCACATGCTTGTAAGCCGCCGCATGAAAAACAATATCCGGGGAAAACATGGTAAAGACACTATCGACGCGCGCAGAGTTGTAAACACTGCCGACAATGACTTCTAAATCAAGCGATGGATATTGTCTTAACAGTTCGATTTGAATGGCGTATGCATTGTTTTCATAAATATCAAAAATAATCAATTGCTTACAGTGATGTGAGGCGACTTGACGGGCAAGTTCACTCCCAATTGAACCACCACCGCCGGTGATGAGCACCACTTGGTTTTTAATAAACTCTTTGACTTGAAGATTATCCAGTTCAATTTCATCACGATTTAATAAGTCTTCAACATCGACATCGATGATTCTCATCGTTTGATTGGGGGTCATTTCACTGAGTAATGGTAAACGGCGAACACGCACATGAAATTGTGAAACACGGTCGACAATATCTTTTAATGTTTTATAAGGGATATTAGCAATCGCGACGATCACTTCTTCAATGTCGTATTCTATGAGTAGCGTTTCTAAACGCGATAGTGGGCCTAAAATTTGAACCCCTAATAATGTTTGTCCAATTTTGTTTGCGTCATCATCAAGGAGTAACACTGGTGCTTGGTTCAACAGTGGATTTTTTCTTAGTTCTTTTAAGACCATCTCGGCTGCGGCCCCCGCACCGATAATCAACGTACGTTTATGGCCTTTTTTATGCCATTCTATACTCGTCAGTAAACTGTTATATGCACGGTGAGAAATCCGTAACACATTAATTAAGACCACTTCTAAAAACGCAACAAAGATAACGATGAGCTGTTGATTCGGGGTGATTGAGTACATAAGATTTAAACCAATGAGTATTAAAACATTACTAAGAAGCGATACGGTCGTGACTTTAAAAACATCTTCAATACTGTAAAATCGTATCATCATGCGGTAGATGCCAAATAAATAAAACAGTGCGATTTTAAAGACTATAATCCATGGCAACACCATAAAAATATCCTCAATGACAATATTAAACCCCATTAGTCTTAATAAACCGGCAATGATTAAGTAGGCCATTGTAATTAAAAACGCATCTAGAATAATCCACTGGACTAATATAAATAAGCGGTTTTTAAACACGCAGTGTATCCCTTTCATACAATGTCCCCCTTATTTTCGCTTTAATTTTTCGTCGTAGGTATAGTAATAATCTCTATAGTAACGTTCATCCTTTTTCTGAATGCGTGTTAACACACTACCAATGATTTTCGCACCATTGGCTTTTAAGTTTTCAATCACGTTTTGTGCGGTTTCAGAATGTGACAAGCGAGAAGCGACTACAATCACAAACCCATCCACATAACGCGAGATAACCGATGCATCTGAGACCGCACTCATCGGTGGGGTATCGATTATGATTCGATCATACTCTTTTTTAAGTTGATCCATCAGGTTTTTTACCTGCTTACTCATTAAAAACTCGCTTGGAAAAGGCAGTTTAGTGCCTGAGGTTAATATATCCAAATGTGGATTGATGGTTTGAATCACATCTTTATACTCTAATTTATCGGTGATTATATCGGTTAATCCAACTTTATTAATAAGGTTAAATCCACGATGCAATTTCGGTTTTCTTAAATCCATATCAATAATCAATGTTTTTGATTCACTTTGGGCATACACAACGCCTAAGTTAATGGTTGTGACTGTTTTACCTTCGCCTCCAATAGTTGAGGTTAACGCAATGGTTTGAATGGTTTGATTAAAGTCTGAGAAATCAATATTTGTACGAAGTTTTCGGTATTGTTCAGAAACATAATTATCCGGTGCCACTAAAGCAATAGGGACATAAGAATGATGATTGGTTTTAAGTTTAAGTTTAGCCACGAAGATCACCTTCTTTTGGTAAGTCATAATCCGGAATTACACCTAGAACACGAAGTTTAAGTTTTTGTTCAATGTCTTTGGTTGTTTTAATTGAACGGTCAAAAAACTCGATCGCAAAGACTGAAAAGACACCAATCATAAGACCAAGGACTAACCCGATTGCTAAGTAAAGTGGACGATTAGGACCACTTGGACTACTGGGTACACGCGCAACATCCAATATTTCAATGCTGTCAAAACCTTCATATTGGGCACTCACTTCTTGCATCACACGGGTTAGTGTATTTGCAATCGCAGCTGCTTCGGATGGATTGCTTGTTGTCACAGACAACTTGATGACAATCGTATCCCGTACGCCTGAAACACTCATCATACTGCGTACACGACTTTCTGAGTAAGGTAAATTCAATTCGTTGAGCACACGTGAAATCACTTGATCGCTCGTTGCAAGTTCTGTGTAGGTATCAACCAATCGTTGCCCAAGTTGAAAATTAATGGCATCACTTTGCATGTCGTTTTGAACCAAAACAATCATACTGGTGTTTGCGGTATAAACGTCGTTAAGCATCCCAAAGGCATAAAAACTAACCGCACTTAATATGATGACGACACTAAGTACAATTAAGTACCAACGGTTTAAAAGCATTCGTAACAGTTCTTGTAAATCAAGTTCTTGATCAATCATTCTTTCTTCCATATTATTCCCCCTAACATCTTGTCTGTTTATATGTTTGTTTCAATGATTGCTTTTCTTAACATCAAAATCATGATGCCTGTGCCTAAAATCACACCGAGACTATCCAATGCAATGTCACCCCATGTCATGGCACGTCCAGGGATAAAGTATTGGTGCACCTCATCGGTGATGGCGTAAACGATACCAAACGTGATACTATACCCTGCCAGTTTTAACACTGGTTTAATGTAAGGGTTCAAAGCCGCTGTCATATAAAGACCGAGCACCAAGTAAAGTCCCACATGGGCAACACTTCGCACAGTTGATTCTAGTTGTGTTTCATCGATATTTGAAGCAAGTACTGGTAAAACCGTTTCTATCAGCACGATCAGTTGTGCATTCAGTGTTGAACTCATTTGACTTGATTGATGCGCATCTTGGTGTGAGAATGAAAAGATTAAACCCATCCAAGCGATCACAAGAATAAACGGTAACCATTTAGTCATAATCATTGGGTGTAATAAGTTTTTTAGGGTTGTTTTTTAATAGCGTGTCCGCATAGTCTCCATCAGTCATCTTCTTAATGACATAATGCACACGTTTTAAGCTGTCCATAGATTGTGTCGCACGGTGGATATCACTCGCCACAAAGTCGATCAATCGATGTTTAATTAAACGTTTGGCTAACTGATATTCTTGTCTTCTTTCTTTATGCAAAAGACTGGATGCATTCAATTGAAATAACGCCCCTTCTGATTTCAGTTCAAGCAGTCGTTTCATTGATGCGTCGTAACGCTCAGGATGGGCAACGATGACTTGATATTTCAAACATTTTAATGTATAAATTAGTTCATTTGCATCGCCGTCATAATGCATGAAATCAATCAACACATACCGTGTTTGATTATGTGTTAAATGGCGTGGTATCACAAGATCTAAATCATCAGAAGCATCATACTCACAACCCAAATACACTACTAAAGAAAGCCCTTCACTTTCAATGAATGCTTTCAGTTTCTTGTATTTGTCTTTAACCGTTTCAAGCAACGGTTGATAGCCACGTTGTGGCGCGTAATGCGGGGTTAAAAAAACACCTGTGATGCCTTGTTGATCAAGTTTTATAAGCACGTTGCAAGCATCGTCAAATGTTTGAATACCATCATCAATACCATCCATAATATGGGTATGTATATCAATCATTTTATCCTCCTAGTAACCTCCTCATTATTATAATGCAAAAAACGATGTAAAGCAATTAGAAGTGCTTTACATCCATGTTTTTAATAAATACTGAGGTAGCGTTCAATCTCAAATGCGGTAATGCTTTGACGGTATAAATCCCATTCATGCTGTTTCGCAGTTTTAAATATTCGATAAACGTGTTCACCTAA
>SKFU01000005.1 GCA_007117835.1 Candidatus Izemoplasma sp.
ACAGCATCTTCGTTATAGCCAACTGCTTCGCCTTGATAAACAGTACCGACCAACATACCGGCCGCATTAAAATAATCGAAACGTTTTGTTAATAGGTCGTGATCGATCGAAATTGCATCACTCACACTGTCTGCAGTGGCAAAATATTTAGTTACTGAAAACGCATCAAACAATAAACTTAATGCCTCTTTAACACTAAGCTCAAGTGCGCCTGAAACATCAAAAGTGATTTGATCGATCGCTTGACCTTCGTAAGTTTTAAATGCTTCCAAAGCAGATATAAGCGCACTATCTGAGGTGTTTTGTGCGCGGACACCAACAAAATTATTGTCTAAGTCTAATGCTACGTAAAGCCCTTTATCATCGGCTTTTAGCTCATACACATAACCGATGTGTTCAGCGGCATCATTAAATACTTTATAAAGTTCATCAACACTGTCGATGTTGTGAGTCTCACTTTCGTATGACGCAGCATCCGGATAAAGTTGAATATATGCCTCTAAACGCACATCACCCGCTTCTTGCATGACAGCCGCTTCAACAACACGACGGATTGCATTGTATGTGTCGGTTGCACCGGTGTTTGCGTCATAACTTACAGAAGATGCATTTTGTCCGGTAAAATTAGGCACTTTGTTTAAGGCGCTATCTCTAATACCTGGGGTTTCATCATCAAAGGTAGTCACCACTACTTTGGCAATCGTGCCATCCGTTGCAATACCTACCAATGTTATGACAGGACCACCGTAACCACGTGATGTCCCGCGGTAAACCCGGCCAATTTCATTGCCAGACGCATCCATTATAATTGTCATTTGATTGAGTATATCATGATCAAATGATTGGATATCAATACTTGCTAAATCAGGAAATATTTCTTTAAATGCTTCGGCTTCTGCGCCAAGTTGTCTTTCTTCTATGATTGGTGCTGTAATTTCATTGACAGCCCAAATACTGAGACCACTGAGTGCGCCAACAAGTAATAAAACTCCAGCAATGCGTAGTTTATCCAGCATAATTAACACCCACAATCGTTATTAAAATGGTTAGTGCAATCACGACTGAGAATATACTCAGTCTGCGAAGATTAAACTTTTGATGTGACCACTTAGCATAATCAATCGCTGGTACAAACATGTTCATGATTAAAATGGCAAACACCACGCCTTCTGGTAAGTTCCCAAACAAGCGAATGAAAAAGGTAATGACCCCAATACCAAAGGCAAAATAAATACGCCCTGGACGGGTCACTGGAGACGTGATTGGATCGGTAGCCATAAACACAGCACCAAAAATTAAACCACCACTGAGTAAATGTGTCATTGGGTACCAGAATCCGATTCCTTGAGAAATCATGACGGCACATGATAAAACAAATACGGTGCCAATGTAAGTAAGTGGAACAACCACGTCAAACGAACGACGTAACAATAAGTAAATCCCACCAACAAGTATTAGCATCGCACTGGTTTCACCAAGTGAACCTGGTAAGCCAATGCCAGTAAACATGGTCATTAACGCGTAACTATTCGTGACATTTGCATCGACGATGTTACGGTTTAAAATACCCAGTGCTGTGGCACCTGCGTTGGCATCCACAAATTGGCTATAGCCCACTGCAGCACCAAAACTTAAGACCACAAATACTCTTGCAAATGCAGCGATATTAAAAATGTTTTGTCCCATACCACCAAAAATAAGTTTTGCAAGGAACACACCCACAACACCACCGATAATAACGACAGTAATCGGTGTTTGATCAGGCAATGTCAAACCGTAAATTAAACCGCTTGTAATCACACTGAAGTTGTAAATCGTGCAGTGTTTATTTTTAAATGTAAAGCCGTTACCAGCTTTTAAATCTTGAATTTGGTAATAAACATATTCTGTCAATACCATCGAAAGCACCGCAGCGAGTAAAATAAATACTGCATTGAGTCCGTGATTGATGATTGCAAACACCACAAGTGGCATTAAAGCGATTGTGACATCGCGCATCATACGGACAACGCGGGCATTCGGTCTTCTTAAATGTGGACTTGTTTTTTTTACGATTTCCATATTATCACCCTAACAGTTGTTTGCCTTGTCTGACGTAGTCGGTTACATGAATTTTGCTTGTACACACATAGGCACATAACCCACATTCAATACAATTTTTAGCTTCTAAGTTTGCTAATGCAGTTTTGTCATTACGTTTGACTGCATTCATAATTTGTACAGGTTGTAACCCTGCAGGACAGCTGTACACACATGAAGCACAACGAACACAAGGCTCTTCCTTGTAGTCGGTGCTTTTCAACACCAAAATACTGGTTGTCGTTGGTGTGATTACGATATCATCGGTCGGCATTGACACACCCATCATCGGGCCGCCACTGATGAAGTTTATTTGCTTAGCATCATCAACATAACCATCCGATAACTTAATTAAGTCACGCACATTGGTACCAACACGAACACGGTAGTTTTGTGGGAAATTAATCGCATCACCATTAATAGTAAAGTGGCGTTTGACCACAGGCATATTGTGCTTAACAGCTTCATATATTGCCGCACAGGTCGAAACATTGAAACCGATAATCCCATACTTCATTGGTAATTCACCGATTGGTACAGTGATACCGACCGCATTTTTAAAGGTTTCTATTTCCCAGCCTTGTGGATAATAGTCTTCGAGTTTTGCCAAACGGATATTATATTCTTTAAAGCGTTTAAGTTCACGTTCTAATACTTCAATTAAAGGTATTTTAGTTTTCTTAATGGCAATGACACCCTCCGGTGCATTTAGTGCTTTCATCGCGTAAATAAGTCCTTTAATTACGGGTTCAGGTGTGTCTTTGATTAAGCGATAATCACTGGTAAGATACGGTTCACATTCAACAGCATTGACAACCACAGTATTGATTTTTTCTTTGGTATCTAGTTTGATGTACGTTGGAAAACCAGAACCACCAAGTCCAATGATTGATTTTTCTTTAACTATGTTAACGAAATCTGCTTGTGTGAATGCATCAATCACACTGTCTGGTCTGTCAACCACGTTTCGGCACAGTTCATCCTTAAAGTCATTCTTTACAGTAATAAACTCTGCTTCAACACCAGTGCCATCATGTTTTTTAACCGTCTCACCGACAGTACCACTGACGGTTGAGTAGATGGGTTGTTTGAAAAACCCACCTGAGCGCTCACCAATGATTTGTGCAACACGGATATAATCACCTTTTTCAACATTCAGTTCATAAGTTTTGCAACGATTATTGGTGAGATTGATATAAATAGTTTCTGGATCAACATAGCGTGTGACAGGTAATGTTGTGTTCAGTTCTTTGTAGTCACTCACTTTTTTTGCTCTACTAATCATCGATTCACTTCCTCATTTTTTGTTTGATATTGCTCAACTAAATCGATTAATTCTGCTTTGAGTGTTTCTAAGAATGCATCTGCTTCGGCAATGGTTTTGCCTTTATGAATACAGTAAATCTTCAACTTGGGTTCGGTCCCACTCGGTCTAAGTACAAACCAAAAATCTTCATACATAAACTTCAGCACATCCGATTGAGGGAAATTAAGTACGCTGGTTTGACCGTTTTCATAACGCTCGCCCAGCTGATAGTCTTCTTTATAAATGAGCGAACGATTTAAAAAGCTTGTCATTGCGTTCTTTCTAAAGGCTTGCATGATTTGGTTAATCGCTTTTTCTCCCGCTTGACCCTCAAGTGCTATGTTGACCAATTGATCTCGGTAAGCCCCATGCGTATCATAAAGCGTGTTAAGTGCGTCAATCAACGTTTTACCTTCTTGCTTAAGACGGTTCGCCATTTCACTAATGAGTACTATCGCTTGAATCGAATCTTTATCACGGACAATGTCTTTTAAGACGTAACCATAACTTTCTTCATAACCCATAATAAAAGTTTTATCACTGTTTTCAATGGCTTTCATCTTTTCACCGATAAATTTAAAACCAGTCAACGTTGAAACCATTTCAACACCATAGTGACGCGCGATAGCCGCACCAAAATCATTGGTTACAATCGTGTTAAACAAAACACCTTGCGGTGGCAATGCGTCGTTTTCAGACAAGGTTTTAAGCATGTAATCAATAAATAACGCACCCGTTTGATTGCCGGTTAAATAATGATACTTTTTGTCATGGTAAACAGCCACACCCAAACGATCACCGTCTGGATCAGTTGCGATTAGTAAATCAGCCGATTTTTCTTTTCCCAATGCTTCTGCCATGGCAAACGCATGAACGTCTTCGGGATTCGGTGATTTAACTGTCGAGAAATTTGGATCAGCGATCATTTGTGCTTCTACTGGATACACATCATAACCATTTTCTACTAAGCTTCTCAATCCGATTTCACGACTGGCGCCATGCAGTGGTGTAAATACCACCTTTAGTAATTTTGAAATATTAGGATAATATTGGACTTGATACACATCATTTAAGTATTTGTTGTCCATATTTCGTCCTAAGATTTCAACCAACCCTTGTGCTTTGGCAATGTCAAAAGGCATCGTTTCAATTGAAAACACATCGTCAATATCATTGACAAGTTCAATCACCTGGTCAGCCAATCTAGGGATTAATTGACACCCATCTGAATCGTACATTTTAACGCCGTTATACTGTGGTGGGTTGTGTGATGCAGTGACCATAATGCCCCCAGCAGCGTGTGTATCTCTAACTGCATAAGATAAAAGCGGTGTGGGTCGAATCGCTTCAAACAAATACGCTTGAATGCCGTTTTTAGCCAAAACCTCAACGGCCGCTTTAGCAAAATCTTGACTGAAATGTCGGTTATCATAAGCGATAACTACGCCATGCTCTTTTGCATTTGGATTGGTTTTAAGCAAGAATAAAGCATAGCCTTGGATCGCTTTTCGAACGGTATAGATATTCATCCGATTAATGCCAACACCAACAATACCCCGCATGCCACCTGTGCCAAATGTGAGCGGCTTATAAAAAGCTTCACTCATGTCACTTTCAGTCATCTCAACAAGTTCTTTTTTGAGTTCAGCTTCCAGTCTTGGTTCGTTTAACCACTGTTGGTACAGTGTTTTGATCAAGTGCGTCACGCTCCTTTCTATATAAATAAACATTTGTATTATAGCTTATAAACTATCATTTTACAACAACAGAACCAATTTTCTAATTAAAAAAACTTTGATTTTAAACTAATAAAAAACCACGAAATCGTGGTTTTTATACATTATTTTTTATTATTTTTATTATTATCGATAAAAGGCTGTCCTGGTTGCCAATTGCATGGCACCATTTTTCCAATCACTTCGTTTTGAAAAACCTCAAGTGTTCGTAAAACATCATCAACATTCCGTCCCGCTTCACCATGTTGAATTGAAATCGATTTTAAAATGCCTGAAGGGGCAATAATAAATGTGCCACGCCAAGCAACACCCAATGATTCTTCTAATACCCCATATGCTTCGCTTACTTTATGGGTTTGATCACTGGCATGATAGTGATTTAAGTTACCCAGACTCGATGCTTGCCAATTGAGATGACTGTACACTGAGTCGGTTGAGATGGCAATGAGTTTAGCTTTTTTCGTTTCAAACGCATCATTCAGTTCGTTAAAACGTTTTATTTCTGTTGGACAAACAAACGTGAAATCCATTGGATAAAAGTATAACACAACCCAAAACCCCTCGTTTAGTAATTGATCTAAGCGAATCGTTGAGATGCGTTGAGAACTTTCAGCATGCGGCAACACAACCGGCATTTCAAACCGTGGTGCTTGCTTGCCAACACGGGCGGCACTGACAAAATAATCATAATCATATTTCATAAATTTTTTCCTCTTTTCTTACGGGGTTTTTAGTGGTTGGATATCCCATATTTCACTGGCGTACTGACTGATTGTACGATCGCTTGAGAAAAATCCGCTTTTTGCAATATTAACAATCGACATATCAAGCCAGCGGTCTTGATCTTGATATAATGCATTGGCTTTTTCATGGGCATGTAAATAATCTGGCAAATCTTTTAAAACGAAATACTCATCTTTGCTTAATAGTTTATCGCGAATTTCTTTGAACTCATCTTTGGGTACATGGCCAAAGAAACCGTTGGTTAATTGATCGATAACCAAGCGTATTTCGCGGTTATTATGATAGATTTCTATTGGTTGATAATCTTGTCGTTGATAAGCACGTGCTACTTCTTCACTGTTCATCCCAAAAATAATAATATTTTCTTCACCGACCAGTTCAGCAATCTCAACATTAGCACCATCCAATGTGCCTATAGTGAGCGCACCATTCATCATAAATTTCATATTGCCGGTGCCACTGGCTTCTTTAGACGCAGTAGAAATTTGTTCGGATAAATCACACGCAGGGATGATTTGCTCAGCATATGTTACATTATAGTTTTCGACAAACACAACTTTTAAGTAGGGGCTGGTATCTGGGTCTTTATTGACCTTATCGGCAATCGTGTTAATCAACTTGATAATTTTTTTTGCATAATGATATCCTGATGCTGCTTTAGCGCCAAAGATAAAAGTATGAGGCACATAGTTTTGTTTAAATGCCATATCTGTTTTAAGGCGGTTGTATAAAATCATGATGTGCAAAGCATTCATCAATTGTCTTTTATACTCGTGTAGGCGCTTGACTTGAACATCAAATATACTATCGGGATCTATGACAATGCCTTGTTCTTTTTCAATACGTTTTGCCAACGCTACTTTGTGATTGCGTTTCATCGTGGCAATTTGTTTTTTCAAAGTTTTCGTTGGTGCTTTAGCAATTAAATGTTCAAGTTCACTTGGATTAAAAAGCCATTGATCACTATAGTCATCGATAATCTTTGAAAGCTCTGGATTGATATGTTTTAGCCAACGGCGGTGAGTTATACCGTTTGTTTTATTATTGAAACGCTCTTTATATAGCGCATCAAAATCTTTCATTTCAACTGTTTTAAGCAGTTTCGTGTGCAGTGCCGCAACACCATTCACACTGAATGAACCCACAATCGCTAAGTGTGCCATGCGCACTTGCTGATCTGCAATAATCGCAAGTTCGCTCACTTTGTTTTGATTGTTGCTAAATACGTTGATTAGATGCGCACAATAACGTTTATTTATTTCTTCGATAATTTGGTAGATCCTTGGTAGAACCGGTTGCATTAAACCTGACGACCATTTTTCAAGTGCCTCAGAAAGTAACGTGTGATTGGTGTATGCGACTGTTTTTGTAGTAATATCCCAAGCTTTATCCCATTCAAGTCCATACGCATCAATCATTAACCGCATCATTTCAGGAATCACTAACGCAGGATGGGTATCGTTGATTTGAAAAACCAATGTGTCTGGCACATTGTCAAATGTTTTGTGCACAGCGTAATGTTTTTTTAAGATGCTTTGTACGCCAGCTGCACTGAAAAAATACTGTTGCTTCAAACGTAAAACTTTGCCTTCATATGTGGTGTCATCTGGATATAAAAATCCGCTAATACGGCGTATTTCCACATCATATTCAATGGCGTTTTTACCCTCAGGAATGGCACTTGTTGGCTCTGCGTTCCAAAGCCTTAATTGATTCACCACACCATTGGCGTTACCAACAATGGGAATATCATAAGGTACTGCCTTAATTTGCTCATTTGGATAGTAAATAACTTTGCCATTTTCATAAGAAGTATACCCACCAAATGGAATCAATAGTGCTTCTTCTTCAACACGGACTTCCCAAACATACTGATCTTTTAACCAGTCTTCTGGTTTTTCAATTTGATATCCGTTTTCAATGCCTTGTTCAAATAAGCCATAGCGATAGCGAATGCCATTACCATGACCTGGCAACGCCAAGCTTGCAATTGAGTCTAAAAAACACGCTGCCAATCGGCCCAAACCACCATTGCCAAGACCTGCATCGACTTCTGTGTGCTCTAACTCGTTTAAATCGATATCAAGCGTTTTAAGTCCTTGTTCTATCACTGGTCTTAACCCAAGATTATTGATGTTGTTGGTAATCAATCGTCCCATTAAGAACTCCATTGAAAAGTAATGGACAGTTTTTGGTTGGTATTGTAAATAACGTTTTTTTGTTTCTAGCCAGTTTTTACTAATGGTTTCAAAGACCATAGCGCCTAAAACATAGTATTTTTGACGCAGCGAGGCTTCTTCAAAATCAACAACGAATTGTTGTGTTACTCTTTTTTTAAAAACTTTTGCAAAGGTTTCTTTATTACTGAATATATCTTGCATGATATCACGCTCCTACTGAGTATTATAACAATTTGATTACGGTAATGATAACCCATTGATATGAAACCGTTTCCATAATTCAGTTTTATTTTTCTGGATGGGCAATCATTTGATAAAGTTCAATCATTTTACTGGCCTGTTTACTTAATGAGAAATCGGTTCGCATACCACGCTTAATTAGTTTTTGATAATCTTTTGGATGGTTTTTAAAGGTGGTATAAGCCTCGAAAATGGTTTGTTTTAGTGTGTGTGTGTCGTAATTGTAAAAACTAAATCCTGTGCCTTTTTTTGTAACTGGGTCATAGTTAACGACGGTATCATTAAGCCCACCGGTTTGTTTGACGATTGGTAATGTCCCATATTTCATTGCAATCATCTGACTGAGGCCACATGGTTCGACTCTCGAAGGCATTAACAATACATCTGCACCCGCATAAATATAGTTCGGCACAGTGGCATGAAAGCCGATGTTGAGCTTAACTCGATTGGGAAACTTCTGTTCAATCTGTTTTAAACGCTCGATGTAATGTGAATCGCCTGTACCTAATAAAACAAATTGCATGTCTTGATTGTGTTCGAGACAACCTTCAAGTACTTGGGTAATGAGTTCAAATCCTTTTTGTTCAGTAATTCGGGTGACCATACCCACAATCCACTTATGTACACCCATATCTAGGTGCATCGTTTCTTGAAGAAACAGCTTGTTTTCGAGTTTAGGCAAGACGTTATCAACTGAGTAATTTGATAAGATTAATTGATCGGTCGCTGGGTCATGTCTACTTGAAACACCGTTCAATACACCATGAAAATCACGTTCTCTTTTTAGTAGAGCATAAGTCAAGTTTTTACCAAAATATTCATACCTTAACTCATCTCGATATGTGGGAGAGACAGTTTGTATTAGCGTTGCGTGCAAAATCGCCTGTTCTAAAAAGTTAATGTGGTCTTCCTTAATAAACCTTTTCAATTGAAGCACTTCATTGAGACCTTGATGACATACCCCTTGGTAATCAATGTTGTGAATCGTTAACATGGTGGGAATTTTTATGTCTCTTTCTTTGAGCAACAAAGGGATTAAACCCGCATGCCAATCATGAATATGGATGATGTCAAACGATTCAATATCATCTAAGAAAAGCAGCACAGCTTCATTAAAAAAAGCAAAGCGTAAACAGTCATCATCATGCCCATAAATCGTCTCTCTTTCAAAGTATTTATAATGCTCAATAAAGTAATAATTAACGTTTTTATATATCATAAAGTGAAGTCTTACCTTGACTGCTTCTTGATTAAAAACGAGTCGTTTAGATGCTACTTTTTTATAGACGTCACTGTATTTTGTTTTTATTTCTTCAAACAAAGGCAAAATAACCGATGTTTTTACACCTTTTTTTACCAAATTTCGGCTTAAGTCATTCACAACATCCGCCAATCCACCTGTTTTCACAAATGGGGTGGACTCTGTTGAAACCATTAATATGCTTAGGTCAGTTTGATTGGTGATGATTTGATCTTTCTTACTGACAAACGGTTCTCTTAAAGAACCCTCAATAAATGTTCCTTTTTTAACGATGGTGCCTTTATCAAGAATTGCATAATCTACATGGGTGTTTTCTTCAATTACGGCGTTGCTCATAATCATACTGTTGGATACGTGGGCATTTTTTTCAATGATGACATCACGCCCAATGATTGAATTGGTGATGACACCATTAATGAATGACCCACTCGATACCATTGAGTTCGTGACCGAGGCGTAATCTAGGTATCTTGCCGGTGGTGCAGGTTTTTCTTTCGAATAAATCGGACGGTCTTGAGAAAAGATTGTTTTTCCAATATCAAATCGTAACATTGCTAAGTTGGATTTAAGGTAATTAAAGGGGTCAGTAATGTAGCGGGCATAGCCTTGATAATGGATGGTGTTTACAGTGATGCCTGGTGCTTTCATTGTGATGTCTTGTATCGTCTGGTATGGCAATGCATCATAGTTTTCAGCATACGATAACAACATTGATTTGGGAATGATATATGATTTAAACCGAATATTATCATGCATTATTTCACTGATGTCTGCGTTGGATTCAAGATGGGTTTGGACATGTTCTAAGATGTCGATACTCCAGACAATGCTTGCAGGCATAACAAAAACGATTTCTTGTGAAGAGCGTTTTAAGTATTCAATGTGTTCATGCATTCTTTGAAAGGTTAACATGGTCTCTGTTGGCATCGCTAAGTTTTTTGGGGGCAAAATAAACAACCCATCACGTCTTCTATCCAAATCCCATCGCTTGCCACTGCCGACATGGTCTTGTAATGACCGATAATTCCCGTATGGAAAAATCGCAACATTGGTGATGCCAGCATTTTTGACGTTAGATAAAGCAAAGTCAATTAGACGGTATTTTCCTGCGAAAGGCAAAGCACCCGGCATACGATGCAACACTAGGCGTTCAAATGAATCTTTACCCGATGCATCAATAATCACCAACACATTATTTTTCATAGTGTTTTCCCTCCCAGCTGCCAAATTGTTTCATTATTGACTACCGTCACTTTATCAAAAACCAAGCGTGTTTTTGGCAAAATCACGGTATTTTCTAAAACAATAGCATTTTTGATGACCGCATATTCACCGACCACAACATGGGCAAAAATGATGCTGTCTTGAATGATCGCATGATCTTTGACCACAACACCTTCAGATAGTATGCTGTGAGTCACTGTCCCCATAATCAAACACCCATCGCTAATCATGCTTTGAACAACGGGATATTTTCCAGCAATATGATGTGGTGGTAAATCTTTAGATCGTGTATAAAGTGGTAATGTTTTATAATCGTGAAGTTTCAAGTATTCAGGATGATCAAGTAAATCCATGTTGGCTTGATACAAACTATCAATTGTCCCCACATCTCTAAAATATCCATTAAAAACAAAGCCTTGGATATGATAATTTTCATTCAATGCTTTGGGAATAATATCTTTTCCAAAATCAAATGTTTTATCTGCCTCAAGTGAGACAAGTAAACGTTTAAGACTTTCTTTGTTAAAAACATAGATCCCCATCGATGCATAGTCACTTTTTGGATTGTCTGGTTTTTCTTCGAATTCAACAACTTTGTTGGTTTTATCCAAAGACATAATGCCATAACGCGATTTGTCATCACATGGTTTAAAGACTGCAATGGTTAAATCGGCGCCTGTTTTTTGGTGTGTTGAAATCATTTCAGTGTAATCCATTTTATAGACGTGATCACCCGATAAGATTAAAACATACTCTGGTTTGTATTGCTCGATAAAGTATAAGTGTTGTTTAATGGCGTGTGCGGTGCCACGTTGCCACTGTTCACCTTCACTGTTAGTATAAGGTGTCAAAAAGTGGATACCACCTTCTGAAACATCTAAATCCCAACTACTGCCATGTTGGATGTAGTTCATCAGTTCGTGGGGTTCGTACTGTGTAACAACACCAACCACATTAATAAAGCTGTTTGATAAATTACTTAAAACAAAATCAATCAGTTTATATTTACCACCAAAAGTAACCGCGGGTTTCGCGGTCTTTTCTGTAATTTGTTCAAGGCGTGTTCCACGACCGCCTACAAGTACCATGGCTACGATTTTTTTAGGCATATTATGCACTCCATTTGAAAATTGTGAGACTCAGTGGTGCAACGGTGATTGCCATAGATTGTTGAAATCCATGACTTTCGATATTGTCGGTTTGAATCGGTAACCCATTATACAAATTTGAGCCCCCATATTTTTCATGATCACTGTTTATTATTTCAGTATATGTACCTTGTTTAGGCACACCAATACGATAATCATGGTACGCTGTTGGGGTTAAGTTTAAAATAACAACAACGTGCGCTTTCTGATAAGCATTATATCTGACAAAACTAATCATTGACTGATCAGCATTGTACTGATCAATCCATTGAAAACCTTGTGGGTGGTGGTCTGCTTCATAAAATGCGGGTTCTTGATTTACAATGCCTCTTAAGTCCCGTGTGAATCGATGGCTTGAAGAATGCATTGGATACTGCAAAAGATGCCAGTCAAGTTCCGTGTCATCTTTCCATTCATGCATTTGTGCGAACTCGTTTCCCATAAATAACAATGTTTTTCCAGGATGGGTATAAAAATAACCCATGAGTGCGCGGTAATTGGCGAATTTTTGCCAATAATCACCTGGCATTTTATCCACAAGTGCACGCTTGCCATGAACGACTTCATCATGAGATAATGGCAATATGTAGTTTTCGCTAAAGGCATAGTGTAATGAAAATATCAGTTCATGATGGTGAAATTTACGGTATATGGGATCTTTCTCAAAATATTTTAATGTGTCATTCATCCAACCCATATTCCATTTGTAGTTAAACCCCAAGCCCCCAAATTCAATCGGGTGGGTTACTTTTGGGTAAGCGGTAGAATCTTCAGCAGCCAAAATGGCTTCTGGAAAATAGGCAAACACAGCACGTGATAAACGTCTTAAAAATTCAATGGCGCCATGATTTTCTCCCCTTCTTGAGTCGCCTAAATAGTAAATAATGTTGGACACTGCATCGATTCTAAAGCCATCAATATGGTAATGTTTCATAAAAAACAACGCATTTGATATCAAGAAGCTGCGGACTTCGCCTCGACCCAAATCAAAGTTTGCGGTTCCCCAAACTTCATTTTCACGGATTTGAGGGTCTCGGTATTCATACAGCGGTTGACCATCAAACATATACAAGCCGTGTGCATCTTTACAAATATGACCCGGTACCCAATCCAATATCACTTTAATGTTGTGTTGATGACATTGATCGACGAAATACATGAAGTCTTTTGGGACACCATAGCGTGATGTCACACTATAATATCCGGTGCCTTGATATCCCCAAGAGCCATCAAATGGGTGTTCGTAAATGGGCATCAGTTCAACATGTGTAAAATGGTTTTCAAGCAAATAAGGTATCAGTAAATCCACCAACTCAGCGAAAGTGTGTTGCTGATGGTTTGGCTTTTGCATCCATGTGCCTACATGCATCTCGTAAATTGATACCGGCGCATTGTATGGGCTTTGTTGATGTCTTTTTTTCATGTACTCTTGGTCTTGCCAATGATAACCTTGTAAATCGTAAACTTTGGATGTTGTCTCTGGTCTTAACCCGCTATAAAAGGCGTAGGGATCACTTTTGTATACAATGCGACCATCGTGGGTTTCTATCTCGTATTTGTATGCGTTCCACTCATAATTATAAGGCATCTCGATTCGCCAGACACCAGCCGCATCAATTTTGGACATTTGATGCATCCAACCCTGAAAATCGTTAAACTCGCCAACAACATGAACAGCTTTGGCATGGGGTGCATACACGGTAAAGCGGGTTCCGATTATCGTGCCATGATCGTCTTTGATTAAATGCGCGCCAAAATGCTCATAGGCATCCACCAGTTCACCTTGATTAAAATAATAAAGTGTATCGCTTGATATGTTTTTCATTGATTACACCCCTTCATTGATTAATGTACGAATGTGTTCATAAACAAAACCTTCACGCAATAGTTTTTGAATCAGCTTCTGCTTAGTTTGATGATTTGTTAAGTCGTATTGCGGTTTAAGTGTGTTGAATCGTTTAACCAATAATTGATACTCTGCGGCATCATCAATCACATCATCAATGGCATTTAAGCAGTCTTCTATAACTTCACGATGAAAGCCTTTTTGAAGTGCTTTTTGTCTGAGTAAAAAACGCATTTTATGATGGGGTGCTTGTTTCATTTTACGGTGTGTAACCGCAATATAATCCTGGCATTTTTCAGTTTCTATGGCGATGGTATATTCACTGAGAACCTGTTCTATTAAATCATTAGGGTACCCGAGTTTTAGCCAGGTACTTTTAAGTTGAACTGGGCCCACATGCTGAAACTCGATAATCTCTTTAATTCGAGTTTGAAGTGTTTCTTGATCATTCAAATAGTTGAGTTTGGTTAGAGATTCAATGACTTGTTTAACAACGTTTTCTGGGTACTTTTCAAGCAGTAAATTTTTTAAAACAAGTGTCGCGTATGTTTTTGTGTTGAGTTTGGACAATGCTTGTTCCATCGCTTGGTGATAAAGATCATCTTGCAACACTGCTAACCAATCGTTTAATTGAAAACTGGGGTTACGAAGCAGGTGGTGTTGAAGCACTGTTTGGGCATGGAGTTGGATAGATTCTTCAGTTTCTTCTTTGGTGATTGCTACAAGGTACTGCTGGTTTTTTAAAGGCTCAACACGAATCACTTTAATCATGGAGTATCAATCCTATCGCGGCACTTAGTTGATGGTCATGCGCTGGGTTTTGTTTATACTCGAATATTAAAGTCGATAGCTTTTGCGCGGTTAAAGCATCAATATCTCCAGTCACTTCAAGTTGATTATTGTCTTGAAACAACGCAACTGCTTGTTGCGTTTTTAAGTCAAAATAACCATCTTCACGCACAAAATAACCCAGTGCGTTTAAAATCATTTGGGCATTCATCGTTTTTGGTGAAACCGTATCATAAGTCAAAGTTTCTGATGTGGTTAAGAAAATTTGATAAGTAAAAAAATAAGGGTTTTGTTCAATCAAGATTGTTGGATCAACTGCGGTTATGGTGCTGTGATATCGGTCAATCCAACGATTGTTTGCGGTAAACCAACGGCCAGTCGATATATGCAACTCATCACCGTCACCGCGGGTGAGACGTGTGGTTGTCTGCATGGTGCCTTTACCATAGGATGGTGTACCAATGACTTCGTAATCACCATGTTCGATCATGCTAGAAGCAAACACTTCTGCCGCACTCGCACTGAAACCATTAATCAGCGTTACAACCGGATACTCACGCTGTGTGCTTCTTGTTGCCATAAACTCTTCTGGTTCTAAAACACCATTTCGGTAAGCTTCTATGCTAAACATGGGTTGGTCTTTGGTTGCTAAAAAGAGTTGTAGCATCGGTACAACGATATGTAAATAACCACCACTATTATCACGAATATCAATGATTAAACCTGAAATGTTGTGATCGTTTTCTAGTGTATCTAAATATGCTTTAAAATTATCTAACGTTTGATTGCCAAAGGTGTTGACTTTTAAATAACCAATCGTTTTACTGTCTTTTGTGATGACGTTCATAGTCACGCTTGGGTTGTCTATTTCTTGTCGAGTCATGGTCACAAATATTGTGTTAACTGAGCCCAATCTTGACACCCCGATTTCAACCGTGGTATCGACTTCACCAATGACTGCAGACAGTACGTCAAAGTACGATTTTTGACGATAATCTACACCATCAACATGCGTTATAATGTCACCAGGTGTTAATCCACCTTTCTCAGCAGGTGAACCTGGCCAAACTTTGCGGATAACAACCTGTTCATTGATGTTTTCTACGGTAACACCAACACCAATAAATGACTCTCCTAAGGTGTTTTGAAACGCCAGAAACTCAGCCTGTGAAAAGTATGTGGTGTATGGGTCTTCTAAGCCATCAATCATTCCTTGAATGGCGTTAAACCACAAAGTTTCATCATCAGGTTGCAAGTAATGATTGGTTCTAAGTCGATCAAAAACCTCATTGAATAAGTCACTGGGTTCAGGGTCGTTAATCAGCATACGACACGCGGATAGTTGAGTAATTAAAATAACGAGTAAAACCAAAAACCATATTTTTTTATTCTTCACTATTAATCATCCTCCAAACGATTCTCGAAGTCCCCTTGAATTTCTGTGGCAGGACTAGCAAACACGAATGCCTGCGGGTCAAGTTGTGCGACAATATTACGCACTGTATAATATTCGTTTCTTGTAATTACCGTTAACAACATAACTTTATTCAGTTTTGAGTAACCACCTTGGATATTCATCACCGAAACGCCGCGGTATATCGAGGTAAATATGGCATCTTTAATCGGATCAGGGTTGTCTGTGATAATGTGTACAGCTTTTAGTGTGTTAGAGCCGATAACAACCATGTCTGCGGCTTTACCCGCGACAACCATAGCCACTAAGGCATACAACCCATAAGCGATACCGTGGATACTGTAAAATACAATCACACCCGACATAATAATCAGTCCATCGATCACATAAATCGATAAACTAAGTGGCATTTTAAACCGCTTATTTAATATTCTAATCGGAATATCAGTGCCGCCACTTGTCCCGCCATACTTAACCACATAACCGAACCCGAAGCCCATTAAAAAGCCACCAAAGAGTGTCATGATCAATAAATCATCCGGCATTTCAAGTACCGGTGAAAAAGTTTCTAAAATAAACAAAAATAATGGAAACAATATGGATCCGTAAATACTTCTATAAAACGTTTTAAATCCTAGAAAAAGCCATGCCATTACCAACAGTAAAAGATTGAGAATAAACACAACAAAAGCAATTGAGACATTAAAGAAACGACTAAGTAAAAGTCCAATTCCGCTAACCCCACCAATAACCAAATCGATTGGCATTATAAAGTAGTAAAATCCAGCCACCATTAAAAAAATACCCAGACCAATCATGCCATAACGCTTTTGAAATGAAATTATCTTAAGGCCTTGTGTCTCTTGCGTCATGCGGATTCCTTCTTTGCTTGGGTTTTAAGATAACCATGAATAAAAATGTCAAGATCCCCATCTAAAACTTTTTGAACTGCGGCTGTTTCTATTGAGGTGCGGTGGTCTTTAACCATGGCATATGGGTGCATTACATATGAGCGTATTTGTGAGCCAAATGCATTACTTAAAGAGATATTGCGCATATCATCAAGTTGTGATTTTTGTCGATCAATTTCTAATTGATAAAGTTTTCCTTTTAATATTTGAAGGGCTTTGTCCCGGTTTTTAATTTGAGAACGTTCATTTTGACATGTTACAACCAATTTGGTCGGTAAATGGGTGATACGAACAGCAGAGTCTGTGGTGTTCACACTTTGTCCGCCCGCGCCACTTGATCGGTATGTGTCGATTTTTAAATCGGCTTCGTCGATTTCAATCGAGATGGTATCATCGATTTCGGGAATCACATTGACACTCGCAAAACTCGTATGACGTCTTCCAGAAGAATCAAATGGGGATATACGAACCAAGCGATGAACACCGGATTCTGCCTTCAAAAAACCATAGGCATGTGATCCCGAAATGGTAAATGTCGCACTTTTCAAACCGGCTTCATTGCCGTCTTGATAATCATTTAGCGTCCAGTCAAACCGTTTTTTTTCCGCATAACGCTTAAACATACGAAACAGCATTTCGGCCCAGTCTTGAGATTCCGTCCCACCAGCACCAGGGTGTATTTCAATGATTGCATTGAGTTGATCATATTCTTCAGATAAAAACAAGGCAACTTCAAAATTGTCAAGTGTTGATTCTAACAATGCCATATCCGCTTCTAAAGTATCTACAGGTTCTTCCATTTCTAATAGTTCTAAAGCAACTTTCAGTGTCTCATATTGAGAGGTGATGTCTTCATATGTTTCGCACTGATTTTTTAAAAATTTAAGCGTGTCAATCACACGTTTTGCTTGGGTTTGATTGTCCCAAAAATTTGGTGCATATGTCTTTTGTTCTAACGCTGAAATACGATGCTTTAAAGCATCGATTTGAAGCAGTTGAGACAGTGTTTGAATTTTCGTTTTTTTATCTTCTAGCCATTGTTTTAATTCATATATTTCCATAACATCACCTATGACAAAGACTCAAGTAAGCCTTGAGTCATTTCAAATTATGTTAACTTCCGTGACAATGTTTATACTTTTTACCACTACCACACGGACAAGGGTCATTGCGGCCAATCTTTTCTTTTCTTACGGGTTGTTTCTTTTCTTCTTCTTCTTTACCACTGGTTGCCTTGGTTGGTTTAGCTACTTGAACACGTTGTAAATTATCACGTATTTGTGCACGTAAGATATAGCGTGTTGTATCGCGCTCAATTGATGCAATCATGTCTTCAAACATTTGAAAACCTACTTCTTGATATTCGCTGAGCGGATTAATTTGTCCGTAAGATCGCAAGCCAATGCTTTGTCTTAACTCACTCATTTGATCAATATGTTGAACCCAATACGTGTCAACAACACGCAATAAAACAACTTTTAAAAATTCATTAAACTTTTCTTGACCAAATTGCGTTAACTTTGTCTGAAAATTAGTTTCAATCATTGTTAGCAAATAAGTTAGCGTAAGTGATGAATCGGATGTGATTAAAGCTCGATCAACTTGGGTAGCATCGATAAACTTGCCTTCAACTGCTTCTAGAAACGCTTTTTTGTCAAGTGTTGGTGTCTTGTTTTCTGTGTCGGTATATTCAACAACCATGCGTTCGATATGTCTTTTTACGATGTCTAAGGCGATATCGTAAACCGACTCTAGCGTTAAGATATCACGGCGCTGTTTATAAATAATCTCACGTTGTTTTCGCAAGACTTCATCATACTGTAAAACCGTTTTACGGCGGTCAAAGTTATTGCCTTCTATTTGTGATTGGGCACGCTTAACAAAACGGGAAAAAACTTTGTAATCGACAGGTGTTTCATCTTCTTTTCCACGAGTTTTAGTGAGCATCTCTAATTGTTTTTTAAAGCGGTCGCCACCGAAACGACGAATCAAATCATCTTCACCCGATAAGAAAAACTTAGAATATCCAGGATCGCCTTGTCGACCACTTCGGCCACGTAGCTGATTATCAATTCGACGGGATTCATGACGTTCAGTCCCGAGTACAGCCAATCCCCCACGTTCAACCACGCCAGGGCCTAATTTGATGTCGGTCCCGCGACCAGCCATATTTGTTGCAATCGTCACTGATCCTTGATATCCTGCCTTCGCAACGATTTCGGCTTCACGTTCATGCTGCTTCGCATTCAAGACATCATGTTTGATGCCACGCTTTTTTAACAAACGACTGAGTAACTCACTGGTCTCGATTGAAATTGTCCCGACAAGCATCGGTTGACCGACTTCATAGCGCGTTTTTATTTCATCGGCTAAGGCACTGTATTTGGCTTTCATAGATGCAAAAATAACATCATTCGCGTCGATTCTAATGACCGGCTCATTCGTTGGAATTTCAATGACTAGCATATTATAAATATTTCTAAATTCTTCTTCCTCAGTTTTAGCTGTTCCTGTCATCCCTGATAGTTTCTGATACATACGGAAAAAGTTTTGGAAAGTTATGGTCGCAAGCGTTGTTGTTTCTTTTTTGATTTCAACGCCTTCTTTGGCTTCTAATGCTTGATGCAATCCCTCACTGAACTGACGCCCATGCATCAATCGCCCAGTGAATGAGTCGACAATAATGACTTGATTGTCTTGAACAACATAATCAACATCGCGTTCCATTGTAAAGTTTGCTTTTAAAGCATTGTTTATATGATGAAGTAAGCTAACGTATTCCAAATCGTATAAATTATCTAAATTGAAATGTCGCTCTGCTTTTTGAACGCCCGATTCTGTTAGCGTGATACTTTTAATTTTAATGTCAATGTCGTAATCGTCTTCTTCAAGAAAACGTGCAAATGCATTCGCTTGCAAATATAAATTCGCAGTCTGTTTTGCCCCACCTGATATTATCAGTGGTGTACGTGCTTCATCGATTAAAATCGAGTCAACCTCATCAATAATTGCAAAATTTAAAGGTCTTTGAACCATGTCTTTTTGGTAAATGACCATATGATCCCTTAAGTAATCAAACCCAAGTTCATTGTTTGTTGAGTACAATATATCACATGCATAAGCATCTTTTTTCTCTTCTTTTGTCATTTCTCTTTTGTTTAGGCCCACAGTCAACCCTAAAAAACGAAATAAATCCCCAATTTCGCCTTCTGCTTCACGACTTGCTAAGTATTCATTGACTGTAACAATGTGTACCCCATCACCGGTTAAGGCATTCAAGAAAGCTGGCATAACGGCAGTTAAGGTCTTACCTTCACCAGTTTTCATTTCGGCAATATTACCCCCATGAATAACATGAGCACCCATCACTTGTACCTTGAAAGGTGTCATACCCGTAACACGTGTTGATGCTTCTCTAACCAAAGCATACGCTTCGACTTCTAAAGCATCCAAAGACTCCCCATCAATGTAACGTTGTTTTAAACGATCAGTGTAGTCACGAATTTCTTCATCGGTTAATGCCTTCATTTTGGCTTCGAGTGTAAGCACTTGATCGGCAAAAATTTCAAGTTTTTTTCTTGCGCGACGACTGATGTCAAATATTTTTTTTATCATAAAAAACCACCTCTTTTTGTCACATATATCATACCATAATTGACGGTATTTTCAAAAAGTTTTATCGTGCAACCGATTTCATGAATTGCTCATAAAAATGCACCCGAGGGTGCATTTTATTTATTCAGTTTCAATCACAGCGTAACCGCCATCATTTCTTAAATAAACAACATTCACTTGATTGGTCTCACTGTCTTGGTAAATAAAGAAATCATGGCCTAACATTTCGAGTGCTGTAATGGCTTCATCGGTATTCATAAGTTCTAGCTGAATCGATTTCTTTTTCACCGGTTTCATGACAAGTTCTCTTTCTAAAGCTTCTAAATCAATATCATCTCTAAACAGTTCTGAAACACCATCTTTTTTTTGTAAACTACGTGTAATTTTTGTTTTATTTTTTCGAATTTGGCTTTCGAGTTTATCAATGGCTAAATCGATTGCCGCATACATGTCTTCTTCGCCAACTTCAGCGCGCATCGTGTAGTATTTAGTTGGGATTGTAACTTCTACTTTGTGATGGTCTTTATAGGTTTTGCAGACAACGAATGCATCGAGTTCTTCCTTGAAATAACGTTCGACCTTTTCAAGTTTGTCTTTGGCGTAATTTTCAATAGCCTCTGTCACTTTAAAACCATTTTTTCCTCTGACTTCAACGATCACTATAATCATCTCCTTTGGTTGTTATAACTATATTATACCATAGCTAATGTTAAAACATAAAGCAATACATCGTGCAAATTACAAGATGCAGTTTCAATCGCTTTCTGAGGCTAAAATCGTTTCATATAATTGCGTGCTTGGCAAACGTGCTGTGTAAATGATACATGGTGACAATAAATGATTTAAATGAAAAACATCCATCGCATTAAGATGATTACAATTTTCCAACCAATAGCAAACATAGCCTTGCCCATAAACACTATTAAAAAGGGTATAATTTAATGCTGGATGTTCTTGTCGCTGATGCGATAAAATAATGACATCTTGGTGTCTTAATGGGATAACTTCTTGAACAACCGGACAATCTAAAACAAGGTGACAAACACGACATATGAATGATCGTATAAACAAATCATCGATACTTTGTCTTTTCATGGGTTGATGGCAAATAAAACAGTAAATAGACATAAAAAACGCCTCCTCAATCCAATGATTATTTAAAGTGACGTTTTTTCTTTTATCCGATTTGAAATACAATCCACATGGTTAAAGCCAAAAACAAGATTAAGAAGCCAATCCGTAAAAATCGTTTGGCTTCTTTGACTTTTTGCAACTGCACTTGTTCATAAGCCAATAACATAAAAAGACTGCCCAAAAGAAATAAGTTCAATGGTATCAGTAATTCTAACTGAAAAACCTGTAAAAGAATCATAACGGCAGTCACAATGACCAAAGCGCTGAAAATCAATTGCAATGATTTTTGTGTTTTCTTCATCGAATCACCCACATTTCTAACTATATTATATCATACAAAAAGATGTTCTTTTCACAGAACATCTTTGGCTATGATTAATATGTTTTTGCTTCGATTTTTCCTTCTAGCAATGCGTTCATGTTAAACGCCAATGCTTCGAGTTCATTTTCGCCTGGATAAATAATAATTTCACCCAAATGATCAATTATCTCAATTAGGGGCTGAATGATATCTTGATTGTACGCCAAGCCACCAGTCAGAATGATTGCGTCTAAATGTCCTTTGGTAATGGCGTAAAGTGAACCAATTTCTTTTGCGATTTGATAGGCCATTGCTTTAAAGACTTTAACGGCTTCTACACGTCCACTCGCAAGCATATCTGATACTTCTTCAGCATCTTTAGTATTTAAATATGAGAACATCCCACCATACGCAGACACCATCTTTAACAGTTCTTTTTTACTGTATTGACCACTGTATGCCATTTCAATAACGCCTGATACGGGTAGGCTTCCTGTGCGTTCTGGTGACATCGGACCGTCCCCATCTAATGCGTTGTTAACATCAACAACACGGCCTTGCTTATGGTACCCAATACTGATACCACCACCTAAATGTGCCACGATTAAATGTAAGTCTTCATAAGCATGGGTTGTGGTTTCAGCATATTTTCTTGCGACTGCTTTTTGATTAAGTGCATGAAAAAGACTCCTGCGGGTAATGCCGTTTAGTCCAGACATTTTGGCCACTTTGCACATTTCATCGACGACAACAGGGTCAGCAATATAGGCTTTTTTACCCACTGTACTGGCGAGGGCGCAAGCAATCAAACCACCAAGGTTTGACGCGTGAACACCGTGCACATTGTCTTTAAGTTCTTGAATCATTTTTTCATTCACTTGGTATAGACCGCTTTCTAGTGGACGCAATAAACCGCCGCGGCCAATAAAACCATCAATACTTTTTAAGTGAATGTTGTATTCTTCTAAAAACTCTTCAATTAAACGCTGTCTAATTGGCAGTTGGTCAGCCAAGGTTTCTAGTTGTAACAGCGCATTGTCTTCATGACGAATGGTTGCTTTTGCAATGCGTTTATTGTTGTCAAAGACAGCAACTTTCGTACTGGTTGATCCAGGGTTAATCGCTAAGATACGCATGGTATCCCTCCTTGATTAAATCCGTTGTTTTTTGACAACTTCTATGCCTGCACTCAGTGCATTTTTATTTAAAGTAATCAGTTTTGCTTTGTCCCCGACAAATAGCTTATTAAATGTTTTTTCAATCGCTTGAACCTCAAATAAGTGGGTGGATTCTAAATATGCACCAAGCATGATCATGTTTGCAACTTTTAGGTTTCCAAGGCTTAAAGCCATCGCGTTACAAGGCACTGAGTAAACGATGATATCATCACGAAATGTGTAATCTTTAATTAAGTCGCTGTTTACTAAAGCAGTACCCCCAGGTGTTAATTTGGGTTCGAATTTTTCAAGCGATGGTTTATTCATCGCAATAATTGTATTCGGGACAGGAACAACGGGCGAGTTAATCATTTCAGATGAGATGATGACTGAGCAATTGGCAGTCCCCCCACGAGTTTCTGGACCATATGATGGAATCCAAACAGTATTTAAACCTTCTTCTGTGGCGGTGTATGAAAGGATTTGCCCCATCAACATCACGCCTTGACCACCGAAACCTGCAACAATCACTTTTTCTTCAATATTACGCATCATCATCACCGGGTTTTGTGGCATCTTTATATACGCCAAGTGGGTAATATGGAATCATTGAGTCGACTGCCCAAGCAAGTGAATCTGTCGGTGTCATGCCCCAGTTTACTGGGCATGTTGATATAAACTCTATCATTGAAAATCCTTGTTTTTTCGTTTGGACATCAAAGGCTTTTTGAATTGCTTTTTTAGCCAAACGCACATGTTTAGGATCATGGACACTGACACGTTCTAAATAAGTTGCGCCAGGTATGGTCGCAAGCATTTCTGATACACGAATTGGTAATCCTGTGGTTAATTGATTTCTTCCCTCAGGTGAGGTTGATGTTTTTTGACCAATCAATGTGGTAGGGGCCATTTGACCACCAGTCATTCCGTAAATTGCGTTGTTAACAAAAATCACTGTGATGTTTTCGCTACGGTGTGCTGAATGAACAACCTCAGCCATACCGATTGAAGCCAAGTCACCATCGCCTTGATAAGTGAAAACCGTTTTATCAGGTTTAACCCGTTTAATCCCTGTTGCAACAGCAGGTGCTCTACCATGGGGGGCTTGTTGCATATCACAGTTAAAAAACTCATAATTCATTACACTACATCCAACGCTAGCAACCCCAATGGTTTCTCCAAGCAAACCTTGTTCTTCTAAAACTTCTGCGACAAGTTTATGGATAATACCATGAGTGCAACCTGGACAGTAAGAGAGGGCACGTTCTGTTAAACCTTTAGTTGGCTCATAAACTCTTTTAGTTTTCATTTTTATGCCCCCCTATTATTGACTTAACTTTATCGATGATTTCAGAAGCCTCAGGCACAACGCCTCCGGCACGTCCATAAAACTCAACTGGCAATTGACCATTAATTGACAATACAACGTCTTGGCGCATTTGCCCTAAACTCATCTCAACAGCAAGCAATGTTTTAACTGTCGTTGGTAAGTTTTTAAATGCTCTAGACGGGAATGGCCAAATAGAAATTGGTCTAATCATCCCGGCTTTAATGCCTTCTTCTCTCAATGATTTGATGGCAGTACGGGCAATGCGTGCCATTGTACCATAAGCGACAATAATGATTTCAGCATCAGCGGTAAGAATCGATTCATATCGTTGTTCATTAGCAATCATCTCATGGTATTTTTTTTGAAGTTTTAAATTATGTTTTTCTAATTCGTAAGGGTCTAATGACAAAGAAACAATTTTATTTATTTTTCCACGTTTTGCAGATTCACCATTGGCTGCCCATGTTTTTTCAGGACTCACTTTTTCGTTTATCTCTTGATCAAGCTCGACAGGTTCCATCATCTGACCAATAAGACCATCAACAGCAATCATCACGGGATTTCGATAGTAATCAGCAAGTGAAAAACTCTCTTTTACAATATTGACAGTTTCTTGTAGTGATTCTGGTGCAAATGATAACACATGGTAATCGCCATTGCCGCCACCACGGGTGATTTGATTGTAGTCTGCTTGTGAAGGTTGAATACCACCCAACCCTGGTCCACCACGCATGACATTGATAATAACGCCAGGCAGCTCACTGCCCGCCATATAAGAAATTCCTTCTTGTTTTAAGGCAATCCCGGGACTTGAAGATGATGTGAGCACGCGTGCTCCTGCCCCTGCTGCACCATAAACCATGTTAATTGCTGCAACTTCACTTTCGGCTTGCACAAACACTTTGCCTTGAAGAGGCATGTGTTTTGATAAATACTCTGGTAATTCATTTTGCGGGGTAATTGGATAACCATAAAATGCATCACAGCCGCCTTTAATCGCCGCAAGTGCCATGGCTTCATTACCTTTCATTAATACTTTACCCATCATAAACCTCCTTTATTCCTTGATGAAACGTTCAACCGTGATTACACTATCAGGACACATCATTGCACAAAAACTACAGGCAATACACTTATCGGGATCATTCACGATCAGTGGGGTGTATCCTTTAATGTTGGTTGTCGTTAAATCAAGTTCTAAGATATGGACTGGGCAGTGTTGTATACATAATCCACAGCCTTTACATCGATCGACATCGATGATAATTCTTCCTTTTGCCATGTTAATGCCTCCTATAGCCAATGTTTCGCCACATGACGAATCAATGATTTGTTTTCACCCATGAAATGGGTTTTAGTTTTAACCGTTTCTTCAATAAATGTATATCGAATTGGTAACGATAACTGCTCTGCGACTTGCGCAATGATTGCTTCACCTTGTAAAATCATTACCTCAGTCGTTTCATCCATTAAGTTCGTGTTGTTAATTAAACCGGTGACTTTAATTTGACCAGTATCTTCAAGCTTTTTAATGCTTTCGATTATCTGCTCAACAGTCGCTGTTTCTGGACGAAATACATTAATGACCACCAATAAGTCGATGGCTTCTCGGTCTTGAATAAAATCTCGATATTGCATTAAGACTTTTGCCCCAAGTTCAGTGCCACCCAAATCGTAAATTGCACGCAAATCTTTATTAATAAAAGGATGACTCCCTTTCGCACTGATGAAAGGGAGATCACTACCTGTCGAGTTTTCAATCGTTGATTCAATCACTTGAACACCATGATCGTTTAACAATTTTCTTAATGCTCGACTTCTGAAATATGGATTCACGATATCGATATCAACCAGTGTATTGATTGATTCTTCAATCGCTAAGTTTACTGCGATTTCCGATTTGCCAGACCCATAGTGTCCCGCTAAAATCGTAATTCTTTTCATTAACGTTTAACGTAATTTGAGCGCATTTGAGTGATGATTTCAATGCGTTTTTTCGCAAATGTTTTTGCGGCTTCTTGCGTGTGAACATTATCTTCTTTAGCGATTTTATAAATATCTATTAAACGGTCATAAATGCGTTCAACATCACGGTATGCTTTATCACGATTATACCCTTGAATTTCATGATAAACATTAATGAGACCGCCTGCATTAATAACGAAATCTGGCGCATAAAGAATGTTTAAATCTTTTAACATCATGCCATGTTTTTCTTCATCTTCTAGCACGTTGTTGGCAGTACCTGCAACAATCTTCGCCTTCAATTTCGGAATGGTTTGATCATTCATGCCGCCACCCAATGCACATGGTGCAAAGACATCTACATCCAATCCAAAAATATCATCGGGTTCAACAAATTCTACGCTTGGATATTTATTTTTGATTTTCTCAATGTGTTTGTCATTGATTTCTGTGAAATACACTTTTTTTGCGTTGGCATCCAATAAGTAACCAATTAAATAATCCCCTGTTTGACCAGCGCCTTGTACCGCGAATGTTCTGCCTTCAATAAGATCAGAACCATAGATTTCTTTAAGTGAAGCACGGATACCATGAAAAGCACCGAGTGCGGTGACTGGTGAAGGATTACCACTTTTACCTTCTAAACCAACCACATGGTCTGTTTCCATATTCACAAAATCCATATCTTTAGTTGATGTGTTAACATCTTCTGCGGTAATGTAACGCCCATTAAGCGTTTGAACATAACGGCCTAACGCACGAAAATACGCTTCATTTTTTACTTGCGTTGCATCCCCAATAAGGACAGTTTTTCCGCCACCTAAATTAAGACCAGCTGCGGCTGCTTTATATGTCATGCCACGTGCTAAACGCAGTACATCAAGTGTTGCATCATCTTCGTTGTCGTACTTCCAAAGACGTGTCCCGCCGAGTGCAGGGCCTAATGTGGTGTTATGAATGCATGTGATGCCTTTGAGACCAGTCGTTTTGTCATGAAAAAACACCAATTGTTCATAACCATGTTTCTCCATGTACTCAAACTTTTTCATAAAAATGAATCCTCCTTAGTATATTCTTTTTTCAAAATTTAAACGCCTTTAATGAAAGCGTTTTTACACTTGAGATTATAACATCAAAACCCTAGCATTTCAATCAAATTTTAAGACATTTTTTTAAAAAGATGTATGACAATTTATTATCTGTACTAAAAAAGACCCAACAATCAGGTTGGGTCTTTTAAAAACTATAGATTAAGCGGATGTGGTAAGCAACAGTTTGTTCGCTTGACTTTGCATAATAAACATATTAAGCCAACCCAATCCAAACAATGCTAAAATCAAATACAATACTGAATTGTCATCGGCACCTTGCATTGCAAGGCGTTTGCCTGCAGCATATTGCCAATAAACACCATAGATACCAAAGGTGATAAACAACATAATAAAATGCATGAAACCACCAAAGCCTTGGTTTGTTTTTTCTCTTAACTCAATTTGGAATAGTATCATCCAAATCAATGCATATAAACCAAATGTGATAATTGTTAAAACTATCATTGCGCCGATTGAACGTTCTTTCATAATGTCCTCCTTATAATTAATTAAGCTCATTTTATCATAATATTAAAAAAATATTAAGTATTTTTTTCATCAAATGACGATATTAACTAACTTATTGGGGATAACAATGACTTTTTTTATTGGTTTGTTATCACACCATTCTTGAATTTTTGGTTGACTCACCGCGATTTTTTCTAGGGTCTCTTTATCGACATCTTTCGCGACTTCTATTTTGTCACGAACTTTTCCGTTAATGCTAATAACAATCACGGCTTTATCTTCAATCATTTGACTCGGATCGGCAATTGGAAATGGTGCAAATACCAAATCGTTTGCGTTACCTAAACGTTGATTGAGTTCTTCTGTGATATGTGGTGCGAGTGGATTAAGTAGTTTCAAAAAAGTTAAATAGGTCTCTTTGTGTATTGTTGGATATTTTTGTGCCTCGTTGACGAATGTCATTAATTTAGCTATGGCTGTATTAAATTTGACTTGTTCAATATCGTTAGAAACCCCTTCAATGGTTTGATGCAATAATGTCACCAAATAGGGTGCATCTTTTTGGTTCGAAACATTGTCGAACAATCGCCAGACTTTGTCTAAAAAGCGTCGTGCACCTTTAACCCCTGATTCATTCCAAGGTGTGGCCTGTTCATAATCACCAATAAACAATATATAAAGTCTTAGTGTATCGGCACCATAACGATTAATGGTCTCCGTTGGATTCACGACATTGCCTTTTGATTTACTCATTTTGTCGCCATCTGGGCCCAGTATTAATCCCTGTGCTGTACGTTTTTTATAGGGTTCTTTGGTTGGTACAACATTCATATCATATAAAAAATGATGCCAGAAACGCGAATAAATAACATGGCGTGTAACGTGTTCCATACCACCGTTATACCAATCAACAGGTAACCAGTATTTTAGTCGGTCATAATCGGCAAGTTTTTTTGCGTTGTGCGGGTCAGTGTAACGTAAGAAATACCAGCTACTTCCCGCCCATTGCGGCATTGTATCGGTTTCTCTTTTTGCCTTACCTTGACATTGTGGGCAGGGTACATTAACCCATTCTTCAATACCTGCTAATGGGCTTTCTCCATCAGTACTTGGTGCAAATGACGTCACTTCTGGTAATGTAACTGGCAATGATTCTTCTGGGACTGGCACCATGCCACATTGATGACAATGAATAATTGGAATCGGTTCTCCCCAGTAACGTTGGCGGTTAAATGCCCAATCTTTCATTTTAAAATTGATGGCTTTAAAACCACGGTTTTCCTGAACAAGATATTCAATCATCGAGCCAATGGCTTGTTCAACAGGCATTCCATTTAAAAAATCACTGTTGACTAGCGTGCCTTCATCAGTGTTGGTGTAGGCTTCTTTAGATAAATCGCCACCCAATATCACTTCTTTGATTTCTAAGTCATAAGTTTTTGCAAACGCGTAGTCTCTTGTATCGTGACCAGGGACAGCCATAATGGCACCGGTGCCATATCCCATCATGACATAATCTGCAACAAATATTGGTACCGTTGCTTTGGTGCCAGGATTAATCGCTTCAATGCCCTCTAAACGAATCCCTGTTTTATCTTTAATCAGTTGAGTACGCTCAAATTCAGTTTTTAGTTTGGCTTGTTTTTGATAGGTTTGCACTGCTTGAATATTGGTAATGTGGCTTCGCGCATTTTCAAGCAATGGGTGTTCAGGTGCAATGACCATAAATGTGGCCCCAAACAACGTGTCGGGTCGGGTTGTAAATACTTTCAGCTGTTGATCTGTTTTAGGCACATCAAAATGAATGATTGCGCCAACACTTTTACCAATCCAGTTGGCTTGTTCGCTTTTAATTCTCGGCAGCGTTTCTAATGTGTCTAATCCAGCCAATAATTTTTCAGCGTACGCTGTGATTTTTAAAAACCACACATCTTTTTCTCTTTGCACTACCGGTGAATCACAGCGATCACACTGTCCACCTTGACTTTCTTCATTTGATAACACGACCTGACATGATGTACAATAATTCACATAGGTTTTATTCCGATAAGCGAGTCCTTGCTTGAATAGTTGAATAAATATCCATTGTGTCCAATGGTAGTAATTTGCATCGGTTGTATCGACAACGCGATCAAAATCAAAGCTGAATCCTGAGGCTTTGAGTTGTTCTGTGAACACTAAAATATTATCATCTGTGACTTTGCGGGGATGAATATTTGCTTTAATTGCATAGTTTTCAGTTGGTAAACCAAATGCATCAAAGCCAATTGGAAAGAGTACATTAAACCCCTCCATTCGTCGTTTACGTGCAATGACTTCTAAGCTAGTATACGCTCGAATATGACCGACATGCATACCTGACCCAGAAGGGTATGGAAACTCTACTAAGGCATAGTATTTCGGCTTATCGGAGAAATCAATGGCTTCAAAACGTTTGTTTTGATACCAATAATCCTGCCATTTCTTTTCTAGTTTCTTTGGTTCATATTGTGTCATTTTATACCTCCTTTTGTATAAAAAAAGTCCTTATAAATAAGGACGAATGTATTTTCGCGGTACCACCTTAGTTCTAGTTTCCTAGCACTTTAAACCGTAACGAGGTTAACGTTATATGCTCACGCGTTGCACACATAAAGCTCCCCAGACTAATTCGTAAAGTGTATGCTTAGTTTTCACCAACCACTAAGTCTCTAATTCATACAGATTTTACTACTCTTTCTGGTTCATCGCTGTTAGCTATAATATAGCACATACATTGGTTTTAAACAAGTCTATTCTTTCGGTGGGTTTAGGTACACACGACGTTGCAATTCTAAGGCTAAGCGCGAGGTTTGACGAAAAGCCACAAATAAGAATAAAATGAAGAGAATAAAATTGAGTTGATAGATTGAATCAAAGATGAGTACGACAAACAATAAACTTGTGGCATACGTAAGCATCACATAAAGTTGTTTAAAAGGAATGACGCGAAAGCGACTGCGTATGAGTATCGCGTTAAGGATAATGAAGAAATTAAACAGTAACAGTGCACTAATGATTCTAAAACCAACAGTAATCGGTCCCCAAAGTGGGCGATAACTTAAAACCAAGGCGTTCACTGAATCAAATATCGCATCAAAAAACATGGTCTCAGTGGTCGTCGTGAATGATAAATCAAGCTGATGAATCTTTGAATCAAGACTGGCAATTGGGATTGTTTCAACGATCATACTGCTAAAAATTACATGGACATCACGCGCATGTATAACAAAATGATAACGTAACCCTGTATAATCACTTGTTTGTAACGTTGGATTTGAATCGATATGAAAAACAATATTATTTTGATCATAATACGTATGTTGTGTTGGGGTGTCACAAATTAAAACGGCATTTTCAATGGCACAAGGCAACGCAGTGATAGCGGTGTTGTTTTGAATAACACTTTTTTCTTGTGGCGATAAGCCATCATACATAATGACCGTTACAAGTGTAGACGCTGACATTAAAATAGCAAAAATCAAGGTATAAAACCATACCCTAATCCATGAATCTTTTCGGTAACGAATCAATCCTTGTGGTGCAATAATACTCATTTTGAAACGCTCTAACATACAATCACCCAACCGTATTATATCATATTCTATTGCTTTTTCTAACCATATGATACAATGAAAATGAGGTGACGGTTCATGAACGAAAATCAACCAAGAAAATACAACACGCTAAATCATAGTTTGCGCAATAAATTTGGAAGAAAAGTTTTCAAAGTATCTTTGAATGGAAATTTTACTTGTCCAAATAAAGATGGCTCAGTAGGCGTTGGCGGATGTATTTATTGTTCAGAATCTGGTTCAGGTGATTATGCTGGTCAGCCTGAGTTATCACTTAAAGCGCAGTATCAACATGTTAAAAATCAGCTGTTAACCAAATGGCCTAACGCCTATACAATCGCTTATTTTCAAGCCAACACGAATACCTATAAATCGGTCTCAGAACTTAAAGCTTTGTTTGATGAAGCCATTACTTTAGATTCGCAGTTGGTTGGTTTAAGCATTGCGACCAGATGCGATGCCATCAATGATGACATCCTTGATTTACTGGCGTCATACACACAAAAAACATACTTGCAAGTAGAACTCGGTTTGCAAACGATTCATGATCAAACCAGTACATGGCTACGTAGGGGTCATGATTTGTCGTGTTTTGATGCAGCTGTTAAAGCGCTAAGAAAGCGTTCAATTGACGTGGTTGTTCACATTATTAATGGTTTGAAAGGCGAAAACGCTTCAATGATGTTAGACACGGTCAAACACCTGAATTCACTTGATATTCAAGGGATAAAAATACACATGTTACATGTATTAAAAAACACCGTCCTTGAGCGTGAATACCGTGCGCATCCTTTTCCCTTATTAACACTTGAGCAATATGTTGAAATCACCGCACAACAAATTGCCCATTTACGACCCGATATTGTTGTCCATAGGGTAACAGGTGATGCCCCAAAAGCATTATTGGTTGCGCCCGATTGGATTTTAAAAAAGTTTGTGGTAATGAACAACATTGATAAATGGATGACTCAAAAAAAAGCGTATCAGGGGATTTTTTATACACCCTGATACGCTTTTAATTCGAGAACAAATAGTCGGTGGCCTCAAAAAAGAAAGTTACTGCCAATAAATCTGCGGCACCACCAGGAGATATATTGTTTTTTAAATATTGTTCGGAGAGTGTTTCATAGTAATTTTGAATCCAAGTTCTTTCTTCTAATAATGCTTGCATTTCTTGTTTGATTGTTTTTAATGTCCCTAAATTTTTACGTTTAATGATGGTTGTATCATCCAACCTAGACATAATTGCACATAATTTTTGATAATCATTGTAAGGGTACTTTTTATACCAACCCATGATGCTTGGAAATCCTTCGGATACTTCACCACGTATCCCTTTTATCCCATAGGTTAAGTAGACTTTTTCACCATGCGATAGTTCGGTTTTATTGTTTAGATTTTCAAAATCATGTTTGGTTAGCTGCTGTGCAGCTTTTTTAATGTCTTCAAGCATGACGGTGAAACTATTTTGGTGCAAAATATGTTTTAAGTAATATGGTAAAATTAACCCAAAAATGAAAATGATGCCTTTATGTGTGTTGTGTCCCCCTGTGGCTTCAAGCATCGCTTTTTCAGCGTTAATACCAATACTTCTTAATTGCTTTAGTGACTCAGGCTGATCGATGTCAACTTCAAGGTATTGTTGGAAATATGGATCTAGTGCTTCAATGGATGCTAAAAAATGGGTGTAATCCATGGTATGAATGCCCGATGATTTTCTTGACACTAACCCAAATTTTGGATGCAAGTAGAGTTCCCTTCTCAATGCTTTTAAGGCTTCTTTTTTAATTGCTTTAATGACGGTTTCTTTGGTTTTTTGATGCATATGCTCTAACAATGCTTTTTGTGAGTGGTTTTTACTCCGAGCACAAACATGCGCTGGTTTATCACAAAGTATACACTTTCTCGGTGATAAACCCAAATCCGTGCGTGAGACTGCTTTTGTTTTAGTGTATACATCAATATCAATAAAACGCCCTAATGGGTGGTGTTTTTCGATGAAAACCATACGTTTTTTGATTTTTTGTGGTGATGTTTTATACGTGTACATGTAATAATCACCATCAAGTGATTGTTCGTATGATGCGCTTAGTGGTTTAAACACTTTCATTATTAAGTGATGAATCAGTTTAACATGGATACGTGACATCGGAATTTGCTTGTGTTTACCAGGCGTGATTGACTTTAAGATTACGGGGACGCTTTCAGCCGTATCAAGATGGTTTTGAATGCGTTGGTACCTCTGTTCACGGGCTTCTAAAATGGCTTGATTAATGTCTTTTTTTGGCGCGTTTAATGTGTTCAATGATGTCATCCCCCTTCTTTGATAGTAAGTAATCATAAGTCGCTTCAACAACAAAATCACGCACACAACTTTTGTGGTCTTTGGCTAAAAATTGACGTACTGTTTGCGCGCTTATTGGGCGGTTGTTCAATGTTAATCTTGGGTGCACAATCAAGTGAGTATTAAGGTGTTGTTTCATTGTTTCATTATATGCATTAGTCATGGGACTGTATGGTTCTTCACCCACGTGTCGAGTTTTTATGTTAAAGATTTTCATGTAATAGGTCTTAAAAATCAAAACATCAATCAGTGCATGTTCGTGTTCAATGTGTTGTTCCTGAGTTAAAAAGTATTTCGGAAAGGAAGCGTAAGACACAAGGTAACGGTCTGTGGGTAATACGGTCACATTAGTTAAAGGCGCACACGTTTTTGAAACAATATCAAAACGATCAGAAAACGGGAAAAAAGAACGGTCTTCTTCAACCACAAAAACAAGGACGTGTTCATGATTTTTAGCCGCGGTACTAATTAAATGATGATGGCCTTTAGTCATGGGGTTGGCATTAATGACAACACATGCTTTTTCACCTTGATTAAGGCCATAGTTTTCTTTTAAACGATTTAAACGGGCTTCAATTGAATCACCGCGTTCTAGTAAAGCCATGTTCATGGTATGTACGATAACTTTAAATCCAAGCGCTTTAAACAATGCTTCTTGTTCGGGTCTGGTATAAACAAAAATGTGGTGTATGCCACGTGCATTTAATCGCTTAATCATCTCTGTGATTAAGGTTGCGGCAATGTTTTTGCCTTGATGATTGGGATCGATGGCCACGCATTTAATAACACGTGCTGCGGATGATGCCGTTGCAATCAACTGGTTATAATCATCAAATAATGCAATGGTTTCATCAACATCAGGCTCATATTGCAACTGAAAACGTGCTAAAAAATGTCTGATATCAGACTGTTCATGTTCTAAAAGCACTTCTTTTATTTGCATCGTTTTCACTCCTTAAGATATAAATAGTCAATAATACGACCATGGCGGTCATAGACATTACCAATGACTTCTTTTTTACTTGGAAATGATTCTGGAATGCCTGTATAGTCATGACTTAATGCAAGCAAGTCTTCAATCGGGATGATCGAAACATGACTTTTTTCGAGTATTTTAATCAAATCTTGGCGACGTGGATTGACGGCAATGCCTCTTTCACATACAAAGCAATCTATTGTATGCCCTGGTGTCGTAATTGTATTGACGCGCTGCTTAATGATTGGTGTTCTGGCTTTAATCAGTGGTGCGACAATGATACTCAACTTGGCATCTTCTGCGGTGTCGCTATGACCACCACTGCCACCGATAATCATGTTGTAAGAATCGGTGGTGACATTCACGTTAAAATCCAAATCAATTTCTGTCGCACCCAATACAACAACGTCTAAGTTTTTTATGACACGGTTTGGGTTTTCGGGATTGGCATACTCATGGGCACTCATTGAACGGTGTTTAGGGTTGTTTTTAAGGCTATCAACCGCCACTAAATCAAAACATTGAACATCATATAATGATTTTACCATGCCTAAATTAAGCATCTCAACGTGGTATTGTGTAATACCACCAGTGATAAAACTGGATTGAATATTATTTTGTTGCATTAACTGTTTGATGTTTTCACTAATTTTAAGACTAATGCCACCAGCACCTGTTTGAAATGAGAATCCTGGTTTAATGTATCCTAGTGCTTCAATTAAACGTGTTGCTTTTTTGGCAATTTGAATTCCAACTGGATCGTTTGTAATGGTCGTTGTGCCACTTATAATACCCTTAGGATCACCAATTGATTTGAGTTTTAAAATGGCAGAAACGGTGTCTTTTTTGATTTGAGGATTTTCAATATGATCGATGATATTATCGGTAACAAGTATCACAGTTTTAGCATATTTTGCATCGGCAATAGCATACCCTAAACTGCCACACGCTGCAGGGCCTATTGTCCCTGTCGCGTTACCCAAAACATCAACTGTTGGCGCAGCTATAAAGGCAATGTCAATAACTGTTTCTTCTGTCATGATGGCACGTGCGCGTCCACCATGGGTTTGCATATGCAAGCCATGTTTCAATGGATGTTTCATACAATATTCAGCCACAGGTCCATTCATGTAACTGGTTGTGAGTTGACTTATTCTATTGCGTTTTAGTGCTTCTAGTATTGCGGTGTATGAGGGAAAAATTGACGACGGATGTAATCTGAGGTCATGAATATCACGCGTGTTAACAGCGTTCATGATTTGATTGATAACATGATCACCATCACGCAGATGATGATGAAACGATAATTGCATACCATCACTAAGTTTTAAATCGTTAAGCAAAATATCAACAGAATCATAAACAATCATGATTTGTCACCATTTTTAGCGTATTTTTCGAGCAATGCATGGGCTTTATCAATGATTGGTTTATCCACCATTTTACCATCTAGATTAAACCGTATAGACTGATTTTTTTTGGCATACTCAACAATTTTTTTCGCCGTTAGTATTTGGTGTTCTGTGGGTGTGAATGCTAGATGGACACCCTCGACATGGTTTGGATGAATGACCGCTTTGCCTGTGAAACCAAGATTTGCAGCAATCGTTGCATCTTTAGCCAGCCCTTGGTGATCATGAATCACAGTATACGGTGTATCAATGGCTTCTTTTGAAACGCTGTGCATCGCATAAACGATACTTGAGCGTGCCCATAAAATGTTGTCTCCTGTTAAATTGCGTTCAATATTCATGATGCGGGTTAAATCCTCTGCACCAAGCATTAATCCTTGAATTCGCGGGTGCTGTGCAAGTGTCATTAAATCAAAGAAAACATCGGGTGTTTCGACCAAACCGATGATTTTAAGCGGCGATGTTTTTTCTTCGAAATAGCGATCAAGTTTTGCCAAAGATAAACGGTTTATTTTTGGTGCAACAATGCCTGAGATTGGTAGGTCAATGATCATTTCTAAGTCTTTCATTGTTTCCTTAGGGTCATCGATAATATGATTGATACGAATGTAGACTTCAATGGCTTTGGGTGGATGCGTTTGGATAAAATTACGGGTTAAAAATCGTGCTTCATCTTTTTGATTGAGCGCGACTGCGTCCTCAAAATCAATGATGACAGCATCGGCGTCAAACACGTCGAGCATTTGCAACATGCGTGGCACATCGCCGGGGATAAACAAATAGGAACGATTCATTAAAAACCCTCCTCTTGATAACGCGCAATTGCGGTTTCTAAACGTGCTTTTATGGTGTAATCAAGTGCACCTTTGTCTTGACAAATAATATGTGCTTTCGTGATATTTGCTTTGGCTAAGGTGTGCTTGATAACATGACAAATTTGTTGTCCAAAAGCATCATAAACAATACTATCAACCTCAATAATTAACGTTTCTGCAGGTATTATGGTTATTAAGCAGTCACTCGATTCGAGTGTCCCTACAATAATCATTGTCCGTGCCTTTCTTTTATGATTGCAAGTTGACGCATCATATGATTCTTAACAATCATAATGCCCTCATCAGCACCCATGCCTGGTTTTGCAAGTACTTGTTTGGCTTGGCATGCTAAAGCAATTGAGGTTGTTATTTCAGCACTTATATTGGTTTCATTACAGGTCCCACCACTGTAAGCGCCCATATTGTTTATCAAACAATAACGCAACGCTTCAATGATATTATTGACGCCTCCTAAATCGGGCGTTTTCACTTGAATCATGTGACCAGCACGATTTTCAGTAAAATATTGAACATCTTCATACGTGTTACACCATTCATCGGCAACGATTTCGACATGTACGGTGTCATCTGCATCAATCATTGCAGTTAAATCGCGCAACGCTTCCATTGTTTCAGTGCGATTGCCTTTATCTACTGGGCCTTCAATACGGAGTAAAAATGGTTTTGCAATCTCTGATAATGCTTTAAGATAATCGAATATTTTTTTGATGTTTTGGTTAAATATAACACCAAGCAATCCGTAAACATCAATATGGAAAATCGGGTGATAATCCGGGTTGGTTCTTTTTTGGATGACACGATTGGTCAACCAGTTGACATATTCTTTTAATATTTCACCATCATGGCCTAGTTTTGTTTCAATGTTATTGATCAGTGCATGTGGTAAGACATCAATTGATTTAATAATCATTTTATCGACATTCGTATAGCGTTCATCACCGGTTTGAGCAAAGATTGGCACTGGCATATACTTTTTAGAGCGGATATTATATTCTTTGCGAACTATTTCAGCAATGGTTTTTTGGTTTGCTTTTGCAGTGGCATCGAGTAACGCCTGTGTAATGCCGTAACGTAGGGCTGTATGTAAACGTGTACCTTCGATGTGTAAATGATCAAAATAATCAGCATTTTTTCTAAATTTTGAGACGTTGAGTCCAATCAGTTGTTGTTTGATGTGCGTGTTAAAGAACGTCTCAAATTCTTTAGCAATAAACAAAGGATCGCGACCACCCGTCCCAGAGTATTGTACAGCGGCACAATCACCATATGCAATCGATCCATTTTCTAACATTAGCATGATTGATAGTGCTTCACCTGGTTGTCTAATGGCTGTAAAGTTTTCTGTGACTGGTTCACCTAAATACATAAACCCGTCCATCACTGCACCTTGCTTTATGGCAACTTGATCATCGAAGTAAAACCCTGTATAACCTGTCGCAGTCAGCACCTGTTTAATCTTCATAGTACATTTCTCCTTTGGCTTTTCCAACCAGTACGCCTTCACTCACAGCATAGACATCATCAATTGTCATTTGGAAAGAGACTTCTCTGTTTTCTAAGGTACCACGTTCTTTCAAACGTTCTTGATGAAATTGTTTAATTTCAGCGTCAAATGCTAAATTACCAAACTCTAAAATACGGATTTTACCCGAAGCATCACGGGCTGGCAATATTTTACCTGCATTCATTTCGCTAGGGGCAAATGGAATATCGATGAATCCCGCTTTAAACGCCTCGACGACGCCTTCTGCTAAATCGCCTTTGCCGACATTTAAACACGCATAAATAAGCGCATTGACTTCTTTTTTTATCATGGCTTTTTCTTCATTGAGTTCACTTGATGAGCGCATGCGTTGTTCCTTTAGAAGTTGTGTCACAATTTTGGATGCCCTTAAGCCTTCTGCGTTGGCTTCCTTGGTTGGAATACCTTGCGATTCATGCGGTGTTTTTGTAATCATTTTCGTGGCTTTTCCAAGTGCCGCAACTGTCGAGGCCATGGCAATAATACCCATAGATTTTGCTTCATCCGCAGGAAACCCACCCATCCACTGATGAAAAACGGTGGTGATGTAAACATCATCATAACCAAACAGTTTTAAGTAATAATTGGTGAGTTCATCAAGGGTTTGTAACGCCGCGATATCTTGAATCACGTTGCCGCCTTGACCATAGCCAACAGTAATATTTTTAACCCCTTGTTCAGCTGCTAAAATTGCTTCAATAATAGCGATTGTATGCGATATTGATGGTGGTACCAATGTCCCTGTTAAAGGTCCATAAGGTTCACGGTTAAGTTCAATCCCTTGTTCAGCGTAAAACCCAACCAAACGATCACAGTATTGCCAGTAACGTATGGTGTCTTCAAGTCCAATGTTTTTTGCATAAGGGATGTTGTATGAAATGCCTCCACCTTCATTAGACGTCCATCCAGATGCATGGATAATTTCTGATAATAAGCGCGCATCCGGTGTGCCATGTCTAGCTTGAACTGGCAAATTCACTTGTTCATACACTTGTTTACATCCTTCAACACCGTAATTAACGGCAGGGAACCCATTCAGTAAAGAGCGTTTTGCTTTGCGTGATTCAGTAATCCCATCTTCTGCGTTTTGGTAGCGATTATGACGGGTGTAAGAATCAATCGTACAAGGTAAAAAGTCGGCTTCACCAGCCGTTTCTAAATATTTTAGTAAGGCAATGTGTTCTTCAAGTAATGCAACCCCTGCACGGGGTTGTATTAGCGTCACACCCGCTTCTTTGGCAAGACGTAATTTTTTAGCAAAGTTTTTATGGTCTGGCACCGACTTTAAATAAGCAATCGATTGCTCAAAATCTAATGCTTCAGACGCACCAGTATGCCATTGTTTAAGTATTTGTGCACGGGTTTCAATAAAAGATTCCCATGGTATTTTTTTATTTTTTATCATGATGTCCCCCTACTCTAAGTGTTTTTTCATAAGTCTAATGGCCATTTGAGGATGCTTTTGTCCAAGTAATCCCATAGAAGCTAAAATGTATTTTCTGTCAATTAATACTGTGGGCGCTTGTGGTCTTAGTTCAAGTTTCTTATTACTTTTTTGGTTCACTTCACCTAAAATTTTTTTAGCCTCCGGGTCATTGATTAAAACCCCGCCTGTACCGATGACATATTTTAAATCGGTTAAGTCTTTTCCTGTTTGATAATACATACTTCCAAGCGGTGTATAGATAACCTCAACATGACCGACGTGTCGACTCATTGAATAATCACAACAAATACGAGCTAACGCTTGATCAAAGGCTTTTTCTTCTTCGGTATCTGGTAAATAATCAACATTATCATGACGTTTTTGTGCCGCTATTTCGATGTCATTGTCATAGCTATAATACTGTTTGAATTCATACTGAGACACCAAACTCAATAAGGCGTTAGCACTGTATCGCATACCTAAATCGCCTTCGACAGTACGCTTTGCAAAAGGCTCTTGTAAACCTTTCAAGACGACTTCTGAGCGTTTAGGAAATCCTTCACCAATGGTATGAACATCAGTCGTTGCACCACCAATATCAACAACCATCAACTCACCCAATCCGGGTTCGTCTTCAAACCCTTTTGAGAGTAATTCTGCGGCCACAAGTACTGCCTCAGGTGTTGGCATAATAATGCTTCCAGTTTTTTCTTCAGCTTTTTTTATGCCTTTGGCTTCAATAATTTTTGTGATAAAAATCTGGCGGATAACGTCTTTTGCGGCTTTAACATCCAATTTTTTCAACTTTGGCATCACATTATCGACGATGTAAAACTCAGTGTCACTGCCTTCAAAAATCTCAGCAATTTCATCCTGAGCGTCTTTATTTCCAGCCACAATGATGGGTACATTAAGTTTTGCTTCCTTTAATTTTTGGGCATTATGAATGATGCATTCTTTGTTCCCACCATCCGTACCACCCGCAAGCAGTATAATGTCGATATTGGCTTTTTGAAGTTCTTTGGTTTCTCGTTTACTTAAATGATGGGCAAACACATGATTGACCAATGCGCCCGCACCCAAACACGCTCTTTTTGCAGCTTCTACTGTTAATTCCTCAACCAAGCCAATGGCTGCCATTTTTAAACCCCCAGCAGCACTTGAACATGCTGAAATAGCGGAAATCTCCGCCATTTCTGGATTGGCTTGTTTAAGCTTATCCAGCGCTAAGTCAAACCCTTCTAGTACATTGGTTTTAACTGTCGTCATGGCTTTTGATGTTCCGATAATGGCTTCTAACTGAAGATCAACTGCGGTTAACTTAGTGTACGTTGATCCAAAGTCTACTAGCAAATGAACAGACATTAGACATTAAGATCCCCCTTGATGTCTTTAATCGCACGTTCAATGTTCGTCCCTGGCGGGTATACGCGATTAAACCCCATTTTTTTAAAACGCTGTTCAACTTCCTTGAAATCTTGTTTACCAACAACAATATTGCCACCAACATAGAGCTTAATTTTTGTTAAGCCTGCTTCGATACATTTTTCACGCATATACTTACAGTCGATTTCACCATGACCATATAAAGATGACACCAAAATCGCTTGAGCATCCGTTTCGATTGCCGCATTAATGAAATCTTCTTGTGAACTTAATACACCAATATTGACAACATTGAACCCTTGTTCATTAAGCACATGTTCAATTATTTTGTTGCCCACAGCATGGACATCTGCGCCAATAACACCGATTACAACCGTATTCATTTTAAACCCTCCGGATTATGATACATAAGAAAAAAGGATCAGTGTGCTAACAATCATCCTTGCTTATCGTTTTAAACACGTTCAAAATATGCATAGTCTAAACCACTAAACACATCATTTTCAAAACGCATGATCACACGTATTGACCCTGTTTTCATAAAGGTTATACTCCATTTTCTTCTTAAGCATAAAATATCTTTAATAACACAGTTTTATTATACTGTTTACCCCTTATAAATCAAGCGTTTTTTTAAAAAAGTGTAAGCGTTTTTATAATATCCCATATAATCGTTGGTAAACCATAAAAAAACACCTGAAATTATCAGGTGTTATCCAAAATATTGTTTCTCTTTTAATCCCATCTTTTTTGCTAAATATGACACTGGAAAACCGGAAATTATTTGGTTGTAATACAGAACTTTCGAGTTAAATTCTAAGCGGTTTTTTTGTAGCATTTCAAAGCTTTGACATAATGTTAACTTGGCTGGATGATTTCCCATATCGGTTTTGACATACAAAGTTTGGAGGGCTTTAAATATGTCTTGTCGTTGAGTTAAATTTGCTTTTCTTAAATCCGTGTGTTCACATGCTTTAACTCGCTCAATGGTTTTAGAATCCGCAAACTGGATTAAGATGTCTTCATGGGCAATGTATATTTGAATGGTTTCGACAAGTTTACGATAAAACTGGATTTCTAGTTTCGATGTTTGGTTCCAAAGTTTCAAAACCACACTCCGGGTTTTAAGTATAAATATGCTCACCACAATGGTTATGATACTGGCTGCAACGAGTACGAAAGTATACCATCCCATACAGATTCTCCTCTCTTCTTAGCGCTTATGCGTGTTTTAGTTTAAAACGTTGATAATAATCCTCAAACTCACTACTGTACTTAACAAAACGTTCTAAAATATATGGCTCAAAATATTCTTTAAATTCAATTTGCATCAACTCAACAGCACGTTTATGTGTGAGTTCTGTTTTGTAGTTTCTTGGTTGACGTAAGACTTCATACATCTCTGCGAGTAAAATGATTTGTCCTTCTTGGGTTCTTTGAATGCGTTTCATCCGTTCAGTAAATGACTTATCAACGGTTTTTTCAAAGTGAGCACGTACGATATCTTCACTTTTTTGACTTAACTGCAAACGTTTAATGATAACACTTCCTAAAATCGTTTTATCTCGAATAATTTGATAGTCCCGTTCATTTAATACCTCTTTGTTTTCATATTCTAGAATTGATAAATCATGGGTTCTATCCACATGTATTTTTGAGTATTCATAAATTTCAGTACACACGTTTGGACTTAAACCGAGTACATTCCCAAGTCGAGAAGCAATTTCTGCGACACGATGACTTGAGGATTGATCTTGTGCGAATGATTGGTTATTAAACACACTGATGACATCAAATACATCACCGACTACGGCTTTAAAGTCGTATTCCATATCACGGCGTTTAATCAATTCTTCTTTACGTTTATTGTTCATCATTTCACCAATTGCAACTGAAGAATATAAGGCAATATTAAAGATAATTAATAGCATGGTGCGCAAAATAATGTCGATACTCACATTATAATTAGTAACCACAAGATATTCATATAAACTCTCTATCGAATCAGCGTAGAGATAAAGCGGGTGCATAATCGTGACATGAATTACTGTCATTAAAACAAGTACCCATTTAAATAGTATTCTTAGCAGGGTTGCATCTTGATAAAGCGCGATCACAACTAAGGCAAAATATATTAAAACATACCCCGCTTGTGTAATTGAAAAATCAACAAATGATGTCCGTACTAGAAGTTCACTTTCCATGTCAATAGCACGGGCCCCAACGCGCAACTTTATATACACTGCAAACGACGCAAGCAAAATATAGACACTGGCAATATACATCGCCATTTGCTGTTTGATTAAAGTTCTAGGTTCTTCTTTAATAATGCGTCTAAGTGTCATGTTAATTGAAAACATGACCACACCAAAACCAAAAATAACGATATAGTTTGGATTTTGATTGCCAAGTAAAGTAAATACTAAAAAGACAACGTTGGTGAGTTTTATAATGTTTTTAATGACTCGGTTGCGTCGATACAGTACGCTGGTTTCATCAAGGATATCGACACCGGATTCAAAATTGAATCGATCAGTGATCATTTTAAAAAGACGTTTATAGATAATGCGTAATCTTTTTCGAAACTGTGATGCGGGTTTGTCGGTGTCTTTGGTGGAATAAGATTTGATGCGTTCAACCGCATTACGAAAAAAGAGCGCAATTTTATCAAGACGCGTTACTTTGTTAGGATCATAACCTTGTTTCAAGTTGTCAACATAGGCTTTAAGCTCTTCAGGTTCTTGATCTGAAGTCTTAAAAAAATCGTCTAAGCTTTTTTCTTTTTTTGGCATGTGTACACATCCTAAAGATCAAAATCAAGTTGAATTTCTTTATAGTTTGGGTCTTTTCGAGCTTCAGTTTCATTGCTTATCTGAGCGACTCTTGTGCTTGCTGCAGCCGCAATTGCACCGACGATGTCATCTAAAAACGTATGGCACTTAACAGCACCGTCTTTCCCGTCGGCGTTGAGTTGTTTGACGATGCCTGGCTTGTTCACATCAATGTCACCAAAATTGGTTTTACCAATGGTCCCAAATAAACCGGCAATTTCTAAACCAAATAACTCATCAACACCAAACATTCCTAAATCAGATTGTAAAATCTCACGTATAGGCTCACGAATGATATTTTCTTCTGCTAAACGGTCGATTTCGACACCAAGTTGTAGTATGTGGAATGTGTCTCTTAATGAGAGTATTTTTTCTACTGAGTCAGTGCATTCTTTCATCGAGATTTGATCATTCCATTTGAGCTGTTGTTGGTATGCCACGTTGGCAATATCTTCAACAGTGACGCCACGTTCTTTTAATGTGTTGATGTTCATCGTTAACATTTCGCTACGACTAAATAAAGCGCGTGCTTTCATAGGTTGACCTCACTTTTTATGATGTGTGTTCATTATAGCATTTTTAAACAAAAAGATAAATTGTTAAAAGCTTAATTAAATTGATCCATGACTTGAATCATTGTTTTTCCTTTGCCGTGCATAAACGCTTGTATAGGCATTGGCTTTTTACCTGGCAACTGAATCATCTTGATGAGTAAAAGCCCAAATTTAGTCTGAACATATATCGCTTGAGAATCAATGTTGACTATTGTCCCAGGTAACAGTTTTCCGTCATACGGTGTGATTGAGTATGATGCTTTAGTGACCTTTATTGTGTTGCCTTTAATTTGTGTATAAGTATTTGGCGATGGGTAAAACGCTCTTATTTTCGCGTCCAATTGTTGGGCAGTTAAGTTAAAATCTAAGCGTTCTTCTTCACGTTTTAAAGCATAGGCATAGGTTGCTTCTTGCGCATTTTGAGGTGTCGGGTTTATACTTTGTGACTTAATTTTAGGCAATGTTGTCATGAGCAAGGTTTTGCCTAATTGACTTAATTTATCAAATAATGTTTCGCTGGTTTCGTTTGCCTCTATCGGGATTTCAGATTGTGCAATGATTGGCCCCGCATCCATACGCGCTACCATATGCATGATGGTCACTCCAGTCGTTGAATGCATACGTTCAATCGAACGCTGAATCGGTGCACCACCACGTAATTTAGGCAATAAACTCGCATGCACATTGACTGCTTTAAAAGGTGGTGTATCAAGTAAAGCGTTTGGCAATATTTGTCCATATGCTGCAGTGATAATTATGTCTGGTTTGTATTGTAAAATGTCAGTGACACCACTTTTAACACGTTCTGGTTGAAAAACCTCTAGTCCAAGTTCTATCGCTTTTTCTTTAACTGGTGAAAACCGCATGGTTTTCTTTTTACGATCGTAAGTGTCTGGTTGTGTCACAACCAACACAACCTGTTCATTTTGATTCAATGCTTCTAATATGGGTACGCTGAACTGGGGGGTTCCAAAAAATATAACGCGCATATGTTCACTCCTTAAAACATTGTTGGATGGTGATTGACAGATAATTCTGTTTTCGTGTCCTTAAGTGTTGTCATTAACTCAGATAACACTTTTGGATAGTCGATATGGTGATTACTTTTAATGATAATTTGATATAAATAGCGTTGATTACGTTTGTGTCGAAATGGTTTTGTTGGGCCTATGATGATTGTCTCTTTAGGCATTACCTTATTCAACTTGTTAACGATTTTCAAAGCTTCTTTAAAGGCTGAATTTAGTTCTGTATGTGAAACCATAAGTTCTGTTACACTATAAAAAGGGCGAATTCTGGCACGTTGTCGAATATCGATTTCGCGTGCATAATATGCCTGGAAGTCTTGATGTAAAACAGCGTTTAAAATGGGGTGGTCTACTTGGTATGCTTGAATGTAAACATCCCCTTGGATTTGACGTCTTCCAGCGCGTCCTGCAATTTGTGTTAACAGCTGATACGTTTCTGAGGCTGCGTTGTAAGAAGGCATTTGTAGTGACATGTCTGCACTTAACACTCCGACTAGTGTTACTCTATCAAAATCTAAGCCTTTAGAAATCATTTGGGTGCCAATTAAAATATCACCAGTATGTTCAAACGTATGTAAAATGTGTTCGTGTGCATTTTTTGCTGATGTTGTATCTTTATCCATACGCATTACTGATGCGCTTGGAAACATTTTTTTAACTTCAAGTTCTACCTGTTCACTCCCAATACCCATATAGCGAATGTGTGGGCTTTTACAATTTGGGCAGATTTTAACTACCGGCTCACGATGATGACAGTGATGACAGTGTAAGGTTTGATTATGATGGTGATAAGTGAGTGATATATCACACTCTGGACAGTTTACAACATGACCACAAGCACGACACAATAAAAAATTCGCGTGACCACGTCGATTGATTAGCAAAACAATTTGTTCACGCGCTTTTAGTCTTGCTTTAATTGCTTTTTGAAGTGACTCACTAAAAATCGAACGGTTACCTTCTTTAAATGCTTCTTTCATATCAACAAGATGTATATTGGGCGTTTGACTGTTGAGTGCACGTGTTTTTAGTTCAAGCAATTGATACTGCCCTTGTGTTGCGTGATAATAACTTTCAATCGATGGTGTTGCTGTACCAAGAAGTACTGGAATATGATGATGCTGAGCACGAAATTTCGCAACATCAATGGCATGATATCTTGGATGGTCTTGTTGGATATAACTTTCTGAATGTGCTTCATCGATAATGATTAGTCCGACATTATCGAGTGGGGCAAAGATAGCACTTCTTGCACCAATGACAATATGGGCTTCACTTTTGAGTGCTTTACGCCACTGATCATATTGTTCCCCCAAGGAAAGCTGTGAGTGGTATGTGAC
>SKFU01000006.1 GCA_007117835.1 Candidatus Izemoplasma sp.
ACAACCAACAATATGATTCGTGCGATGAAAGCATTGCTCGATTACCACGAAGGTAAACACGCTAACTAATAAACGAACTGATAAGAGTGTATGATTTCATGCACTCTTATCTTAAACACAAAGGATGATGTTATGAGACGATTGCTGTTGATGGGTTCTTTGTTATTGATGATTGGCCTCATTGGATGTAGCAAAAATTATACCTATGGTGATTTTGAACACATAACCCATTGGGATGACATTTTAGACTTTGAAGATGGCACAGTATTGCTATATTATTATTCACCTTATTGCGATATTTGTGCTGCATTCGAAGACACCTTGACACAGCACGCCGCGTTGCTTTCTGGTCATGTGCCAGTTTATCTTGCCAACTCTAGTCAAGTGGTCGATCAGGGCTCACCAAACTTTGAAACAACTGGTGTACCAGCATTGTTCATACTTCATGACCGTGAGTTTGTCGAAATGGTTCGTGGCACAAGACAAATGGAAGAAACATTGAAATCATATTTACCTTAAGCGACAAAAAAACCAGTTCATTATAATAATGAGCTGGTTTTTTTGTGTTGGGTAATTATTTAAAAACACGGGTTGCTTGAACTGCTTTTTTCCATTGACTGGTATACAAATCACGTGTCTTTGAAGACATGCTTGGCGAGAATGTTTTATCATGTCGCCATGCTTGAACGATGGCATTCTGATTTTCCCAAAAACCAACCGCTAGGCCAGCCAAGTACGCGGCACCCAATGCAGTGGTTTCTAATGTCACTGGGCGTTCAACAGGAAGATTAATGATGTCGGATTGAAATTGCATCAAGTAATTGTTTACTGTGGCGCCACCATCGACTTTGAATGACTGTATTGGTAGTCTGCAATCTTCTTCCATTGCCCGTAATACATCCATGGACTGATAACAAATACTTTGCAAGGCTGCGGTGGCAAAATGTGCACGACTTGTGCCACGTGTTAACCCAAAGATAGCACCACGGACATCAGTGTCCCAATACGGTGTTCCAAGACCGACAAATGCCGGCACTAAATAAACACCTTCATGACTATCGAGTGTATTGGCAAGTGATTCAGTTTCTTCTGCTGTTTTGATAATTTGTAGCCCATCACGCAACCACTGAACACTAGAGCCTGCGACAAACACACTACCTTCAAGCGCATAGGTTACTTTGTCGTCAATACCCCAAGCGATGGTTGTGAGTAATCCGTGATTGGATTCTACGGGTTTATATCCTGTGTTCATTAACATAAAGCAACCGGTGCCATAGGTGTTTTTAACCATACCTTTTTCGAAACAAGCTTGTCCAAATAATGCTGCTTGCTGATCACCGGCCATACCGGCAATAGGCACCGTTTCACCAAAGAAATGATACTTTACTGTATGTCCGTATATTTCAGATGATTGTTTTACACTTGGCAACATGGCCATTGGTATATCTAAAATTTTGCATAATTCTTCATCCCATTTCAGTTCATGAATATTGTAAATCATAGTCCTAGAAGCATTAGTATAATCCGTAACATGAACTTCATTCCCAGTCAGTTTGTATACCAACCATGAATCAATTGTACCAAACATAAGTTCACCGTTTTCAGCTTTTTCTCTCGCACCTTTGACGTTATCTAAAATCCATTTAATTTTTGTTCCAGAAAAATATGCATCGATCACTAACCCTGTTTTTGATTTAAATAGGGGTTCATAACCATCAGTTTTTAGCGCATCACAAATCTCACTGGTTTGTCTGGATTGCCAAACAATGGCGTTATATATTGGTAACCCAGTCGCTTTGTCCCACACAACGGTGGTTTCGCGTTGATTTGTGATTCCGATTGCTTTAATCTGAGATGCTTTTATGTCTTTATTGATCAATGATTGCGCAATGACACTGAGTGTTGATAGCCAAATTTCGTTCGCATTATGCTCTACCCAACCTGGTTTAGGATAGATTTGCTTGATTTCTTTACTGGCACTCGATACAATTTCACTGTTTTCATCAAAAATAATGGCGCGTGTACTTGTTGTGCCCTGATCAATAGACATGATGTATTGCTTCATCGTTAATCGCCTCCTTATACACTTTAATATACCTAATCATAACCGTTTATACAACCTTAAGCTTTTAAAGACATTGTAACCACAATATCGATGCCTGTGTCTAAAACATTTTTTATGACAACATCGCCTAAATTTACGGGGACTTCTAAAGCAACGTCATCGAGCATTTCCATAATTTTAAACATGGATTGTTTAGGAATGGCATCGGTAGTTTTGACACTGACCCGTGCTTGATGTTTGCTATTTATTCGAACCGTTGATGTCAGCATGCGTGTTGGATTTAAAATCTCTTTTTTCGCATATACTTCGCCACGTTTGCATTTGTTATTTTGCACCTTAAGGTTTTCATCTATTTCTAAATGACACCCTACAGGACAAACAATACAAATCATTTCTTTTTTCATGTTCCCACCTCAAAGCTTACTTTTAATGGTGCCTCACTAACTAAATCACTGCGCTTTAATACCAATCTTTCCATCTCTGCGGGTGCCACAAAACGGGCTTTTTTACTGTGTATTAATGTCTCGCCTTGATGGATGTTAAACGTGCCTCTTAAAGCACTCTCTGTGGCGCGTAATGACAACACTGTTTCATCGAAATTTTGAGTAATATCCAAATATTGTGGCAATACGTAACGGACTTTATCCCCTGGGTCAATTGTAATGAGTTGTCTTTTTTCTGCTTTTGTTTTTAACACGTAGTCTTTTGCAAAACGTCCTGCCTTTTCACTTTCTTCAGTGACGAAATCAACCAAATCATGAACATGGAGTGCGTTTCCACACGCGAAAAGTCCTGGTATACTTGTTTGATAACGTTGATCAACGATGGCACCATTGGTTAATGATGAAACATCAAATTTAAGTGAATCAAACATCTTAATGTCAGGTATGAGGCCAACTGACAATAATAATGTGTCCACCTCAAATGTCTTTTCAGTCCCAGCGATTGGCTGAAAATGAGTGTCCACCTCACTAATTGTAATCGCCTCTAACGTTTCAATGCCTTTAATGTCTGTAATCGTATGGGATAAATAAAGTGGAATATCAAAATCGTGTAAACATTGAACAATGTTACGTGTCAAACCATTAGAATATGGCATGATTTCAGCAACGCCTAAAACTTCAGCGCCTTCTAAGCGCATACGTCTTGCCATGATCAGGCCGATGTCACCACTGCCTAAAATAAAAACTTTTTTACCGACTAAGTAGCCGTCTATGTTTAAGTAACGTTGTGCGCTACCTGCAGGCATGATGCCTTTTGGTCTTGTGCCTGGCAATTGAATTGCACCACGTGTACGTTCATAGCACCCTGTACTTAAAATGACAGTTTTTGCTTGAATCACTGCTTCACCAAGTTCGGTATTCATAATTGTTATATGAAAGATATCCGATTTTTTTTCAACATCAGCGACTGTGGTATCAAGCATCGTTTCAAATGATAAATCTTTAACTGATAATATCCCGCGTTCAGCATATTCAGGACCTGTTAACTCTTCTTTATAATGATGTAAACCAAAACCGTTGTGGATACACTGTTTAAGTATACCACCCAATGTTTTTTCACGCTCAATCAACAATAATTTTAACGTCGGATCATACGCACTATGAATTGCTGCTAATCCAGCAGCACCGCCACCGATGACAACCACATCATACATTATTTCTTCACCTTCGTTTCTTTAAGTAAAATTGGTGTATCTTGATGATAATAATTAACTGATTTGAGCGGTATATTTAACTCTTTAGAAATCAACTTGATAACATCAACTTCACAGTACCCGCCTTGACATATACCGCTACCAGCACGTGCTCTTTTTTTGACACCTTTGACAGTATCTCCGGGGATAATGCGGTGAATATGTTGTATAACGTCACCTTCGGTGACTTTTTCACATTTACAAATCAAACGACCATATCGAGGCTCATTTTTAAAGGCCTCTTTTTTCTCTTCGGGTGTCATGTCATGAAACATTTTAATTTTTTCTCGATAAGGATTAAAGTTTGTTTTACGTACCAAAGGTGTTAGTTTTTTAATCAAATCATTCACCACATATTCAGCGATTGCCGGTGCTGCAGTTAGTCCTGGTGAGTCAATGCCAGCAACATGAATAAACTGTGGGTACGCTTTCGAACTAGAGATGTAAAAATCTTTATATGTGCTTGTTGCTCTGATACCAGTGAATGTTCTAATAACTTGATTATATGGTATATCTTTGGCCAATCGCGACGCTTCTTCTTTAACATAATTCAATCCATCTTTAGTGTTAGTAATGTCTTGTTTAGAGTCTTGAAATACACTGTTAGGTCCAATGAGAATATTCCCATGCACCTGTGGCACTAACAAAACGCCTTTACCTTTATCCGTCGGTACTGGATAGAGTGTGCGATTGATAAAACCTTTAACGCGTCGGTCTAAAACAAAATATTCACCACGTCGTGGTGTGATTTTGTATGGCACTTCTTGTTCAAGCATTGCAGCAACTTGATCAGCAAAAGCCCCAGAGGCATTAATGACAAAGCGTGCGTGTAAACACTCATCTTTGTTTACTTTAACCACAAATATGCCATCTTTATAATCAATACTTGTCACTGTCTGATTTTTTCTAAACTCAGCACCATTCATAATAGCATTTTCAACAGCAGACAATGCGACTTCCCAAGGATAGGTCACTTTTGTGGATGGTAATGATAGTACTTTTGTTACTGAATCACTCAAATTAGGTTCAAGAGTACGTGCTTCTTCTATCGAGAGATAGTGTACGTCTGGTACTTTGTTCGTCTTAGATCGACGATAAAGCATATCTAGCGTTGCTTCTTCTTCTTTGTCATGTGCCAACACAAAAGCACCCGTTCTTAACAATGGGATATTCAGTTCTTTTTCTAATACTTCATACAAAGCATTACCACGCACACACAGTTGCGCCTTTAATGAATTAGGCTCAGGATCATGCCCGCTATGCACGATTGCACTATTAGCAATCGTTGCGTGGTTCCCAACATCATTTTCTTTTTCAAGTAAAAGCACACTTCCCTGATACTTCGACAGTTCACGTGTAATTAAAGCACCACTAATCCCAGCGCCAATCACAATAAAATCATACATACAATCATCCTTTCAAAATAAAAAACTAAAAAACAATTGACATTGCTTTTTAGCTCTTGGTCTCTACAGTGTATTAAATTGTTTGGTTCCAAAGTGTTTCATCCGATGTCGTGATGGCAACCGCACCAGATTTTAAGCAGTGCGCAACATGGTCTTTTGATTGAATCAGCCCACCCAGCAAAATCGGACAATCAATAAATTTTTTTAAGTTCGCGATTGGTTCGGCCATCGCTGGCAGCACCTCTAACGCATCAGGTTGAACCTTTTTAACTAAATCAATGCTTTGATTTAAACTGAGCGTATCTTTTAAAAAGAAGCGCATAATTCCAATCACTTTTCGTTTTTTACACAAATCAATGACACGCGGTTTTGTGGTGATGATACCATCGACTTGTAACTCTTGAATTAAGTATATGGCGCCATATTCATCATTCGAAATGCCTTTAAGCA
>SKFU01000001.1 GCA_007117835.1 Candidatus Izemoplasma sp.
CAGTAACGACTGAAATGAAAACTTTTGTTGTCGAGTTCACATTAGATGAAGACGGTGACTATGATGTTTTAGCCCAGTTTAAACTTGAAATGGGATTGCTATTTGCTGAAGAAACATCAGGGGCATTTTATTTAGACAATGTTATGTTTGAAATCTTAGAAGACGATGTTTACGTGGATGCTGACTTACTTGTTAATGGTGCATTTGAAATCGGAAAATAGGCATAATTATTTCTTTTGTTTCATGAAATTGGTATCATGAATTTATAAAAACAAAAGAACTACAGGATATTCAGAGCTTTTGGATAAAGCTCTGAATATTGCTATCAATCTTAGAAAGGAAAATACAATGAAAAAACTATATATTATTGCAAGTTTAGTCTTGATTATTGCAAGTTTAGCCGCATGCGGTGATAAGAACAATAATCAAGAAAACGGTGTAGTAAGAAACATTACGCTATCTTATGCTGATTGGGGTAATCAGGAGATTAATCAGGCGTTAATCGAAGCTTTTATGGATGAATATCCTAATATTACAGTTGAGTTGCGTCAAGACATAACAGGTGCAGGTGGCGAGTTTACGGCAAACTTAATTAATGCACAAGCTGCGAATGTACTACCAGATGTCTTTGCTATTGATAATGTCCCTACAGGGTTGTCAAACGGTATGATTATGGATATAACAGAGTATTGGGATAAAGATGAGGATACACAGTATGTTTATCCCAACATTGCAGAAACAGCGGTATATAATAATCAACGTTATGCCATTCCTTCTTTTCAATTTATTAAAGGAATATACATTAACTTAACAGTATTTGATTACTATAATATTCCTATTCCAGAAAAAGACTGGACTTATAATGAGTTTGTTCAAACAGCGATTCAAATTAGACAAGCAGGCCAAAATGATTTCGTTTATGCCATTGACCCGTGGTTTGGCGACTTGGATTTCGAGGCCATATGGCCAACTCAAGATTTTGAATCAGTTGGCTACCAGACATTTGATGGTGAACGTTTTAATTTTAATACACCTATGTGGATTGATGCATATAATGCAAAGTTAGATTTATGGGCACAAGGTGTTGTTGCTCAACACACCGAAGCAGAAATGGCTGTTATTGGTGATGTGTGGCCTTGGCTTGCTGGATATACCGCAATGAGTATTGATGGTTCATGGAACTTATGGATGGTTGATAGTATGTATGAAGAATATGGCTTTGAAGTTGGTTTTTGGCCATATCCAGGTGGCGCTGCAGGTCAGTTTCCACCAACTATATTAGATTACGCAGTTGTTTCTAGCCAAACTGATCATCCTGAGGAAGCATATTTACTGGCAAAATGGATGACTTTTGGCCGTCAAGGTTGGGAAGTCCGTCTAGACATTATGGAAGAACAAAATGTACTTTATTTGGATCGTTTTCCAGTTGCTGACTATCCTGAAATATGGGAACGTGCTGAAGGTTTTGTTGATTACATAGAAGGCGTTCGTGAAAATGTTGAGCTCTTTGAGTACTCAAAACCAGATGTTGATAAGTGGCTACCGGGATATAAAGCATTTTGGGAATGGGTTGAAAGTGATGATAATAACTACTGGAGCCGTATTGCTGAAGGATTGATAACACCTGAAGCATTTGCAGTAGAATGGGAAAATAAGCTTAACGCGTTAATTGCAGAAGCTTTGAGTGAGTATTTAGAATAATTTAATAAAGCTTGATGTAACGCATCAAGCTTTATTGCTTTTCGAGGTGATATGATGAGAGGCCTTAAGACATTAAGAATATCTAAAAAGGGTTTTATAATCGTGATTGTTTTAGTGAGCATTATTTGGGTTTTTACAAGCACATCTATGCGTGATGAAGTGACTATAGATTATTCACGCATTGAGTCTATTTCATCAAAGCCGTTGCACTATCAAAATGTTTTGGCATCTTGGCAAAGCACATACGGTATGGATGATATTCATCGTCTGGTTCAATCGATAACCGATGAAACTGTGTCTGGTGAATTTTATGGTATTGACCGAGAGTTGTACCTATTTAATAACAACCAAGCACTCACTATTGAGATTGAAGTTTCACAACAAGGGATGTATCACATTGCCATTGATCAACTGGATGTTGGTGCGAGTATTCTAAGCAATCGATTGGCGATTAAAATTAATGGAGAAACGCAACATGACCCATCAAACAGTATTGATTTACCGACGGAGTGGGTTTTTAGTGTTGATCAGTTTCCATTAGATCGCTACGGCAATGAAGTGCTTCCTAATTCAGTTAAAAGAAATGCATTGATACACAGTTATTTGTATGACTCAACCGGTTTAAACGCTGACCCATTGCTTTTTAAATTAGAAGCTGGAATCAATACAATTGAACTCATACATGTGCGTGGTTCTTTTGTTATGAGCGATTTTTACTTAATCAGCCCAAAAGACGATATAGATTATGAAGCTTACCTAGGTATGCATAAAGATGCCTTGCTTAAAACGCAAATAACCCAAGTAATTGGTGCCGAATCATTTACTTCGAAAACCAATCCTTCAACCCGCTTAAGAAGTGAGCGTGATCCTGCTTCATCGAATTATGATACCCGTTATCTAAGATTAAATGCCATTGATGGCTATAGTTTTAGGAAAGGTAATGACGTATTAACATATACCATTACGGTAGAAGAAGCTGGATTGTATCATTTAGGGTTTAAAGTGCGACAAAATTATTTACAACAAATGCCTGTATTTAGAGAGGTTCGTATAAATGATGTCATTCCGTTTGACGCCATGCGAATGGTGCCTTTTCACTATTCAAATGACTATACAAACTTCATATTGGGCAATGGTGTTGAAAATTATCAGTTTTATTTAGAAGCAGGGGAAAACACAGTAGCTTTACGTGTTGTGTTAGAACCTTATCGAGATGCCTATACAAATGTTACAACAATCATGTCAGAAATCACTGATTTAAGTTTAGAAATCAAGAAACTTACAGGCAACACAAGTGATCGCTACCGTACTTGGCAATTAGAAACCTATATTCCTAACATAGACGCGCGATTAGAACGCTGGATTACAACACTTGAACAAATTGATTTAGTGTTAAGCGAATACAGTTATCATAACAATCCAGCAGAATTAACAAACATACGCTTAGCAGTTAATCAATTAAATGAACTAAAAGAGGATATTAATGACATACCTAATAAAATGTTGTTATTGGCAGACGGTGACGCATCGACTGCCCAACTTTTAGGTGCTACAGCTCAGGTATTTTTAGAAAATGGCTTAGATATTGAGGCTATTTATGTAACAGGCGATGATCACTTGCCTAAGCCGAATGCTAATTTGTTTTTACGTACTTTTGAAACGGTAAAACGCTTTATTTTATCATTTACGACAAGTGATTACCAAGTTGATGATGTTGATGACCAAACATTAGAAATATGGGTTAATTATCCGCGTCAATATGTTGAAATTATGCAACAAATCATCGACAGTGAGTTTACTCAACAAACAGGCATACCAGTTCAACTTTCAGTCATGCCTGATGAGAACAAACTTATTTTAGCTAATGCTGCAGGACGCGCACCAGATATTGCTTTGGGAGTCAATCATTGGTTACCTTATGAGTTTGCCATTAGAGGTGCAAGTTTAGATTTAAGACAGTTTGATGGATACGAGACAGTTGTTAACGAGTTTGCACCGGGTGTCATGATTCCTTATGTATTTGAAGATGGTATGTATGGTTTGCCATTAACTCAAAACTTTTGGGTCACTTTTTATCGTACAGATATTATGGAATCGCTTAATATACCCGTACCAGATACTTGGAATGAAGTTATAGAAATATTGCCGGAAATGCAACGCTATGGGTTGAACTATTTCCAACCTATCTCTCAGTTTAGGGGCTTTAAACCATTTGTTGTTACAATACCTTTCATTTATCAATTTGGCGGTGATTTGTACAGTGAGGATGGTATGAGTACTCAAATGAACAGTGAAGAAAATTTAGAAGGCATTCAAATGATGACTGAGTTATTTACAATTTATAATGTGCCAAAAGAAGTGCCGAGTTTTTACAACCATTTTAGAAACGGACTATTACCAATTGGTATTGGTGATTTAGCAACATACTTACAATTAACCATTGCAGCACCCGAAATTGCCGGTAAATGGGATATTGCACCCCATCCAGGTGTGATGAATGATGCGGGCGAAATTGTTCGTTATGCAGCCAGTGGTGCTCAGTCTTCAATGATTATGTCGAGCACAAGTCAACCACAAGAATCATGGGATTTCATTGCTTGGTGGATGTCGACACAAGTACAAATCAACTTTGCGATGCGTCTTCAAACAACCTATGGTACTGAGTTTTTATGGAACACAGCTAATCTAGAAGCTTTTGCACAGCTACCACTGCCACAAAACCATATTGATGTAATACTGAAACAATGGGAGTACGCAATTGAAGCTTCAAGAATTCCTGGGGCTTATATGGTAGAACGAGAGTTATCAAATGCCTGGAACAAAATAGTCTTTGATGATACGAATCCAAGGGTTACACTCGACAATGCAGTCAAAATCGCCAATCGCGAAATCGCTTATCGGATGGAAGAATTTGGTTATGTTGAGAATAATCAAATTCTAAAACCGTATCGAGTGCCTACCATTTACAATATTCAAAACTGGTTAAAGGAGCATGACAATGATTAGAAAAATGAATAATCCAGCATGGTTTCTTTTGCCATACGTAAGTCTTTTTATTGTTTTTATCATAATACCTGTCATCATTGCTATATTTTTATCATTTACCTATTTCAACACCATTCAAACGCCCGAATTCATTGGTTTAAGGAATTATATAGAATTATTGACTCGTGACGAAGTATTTATGCAACACGTGTTACCCAATACGATAAAGTTTGCTTTTATAGTTGGGCCAATTGGTTATATGATGAGTTTTATTTTAGCTTGGATGCTCGCACAAATTCCACATCGCCCAAGAACCTTATTTGCCATTGTACTCTACAGTCCGTCGATGACTGCAGGCATTGCAATGGGCGTCGTTTGGACTGTTTTGTTTTCTGGTAATGCCACAGGATATTTAAATGCGTGGCTAATCAATTTTGGTTTAATACAAGAACCGATACAGTTTTTAACATCACCACAATACTTAATGAATATCATGATCCTTGTATCTTTGTGGGGCAGTATGGGTGTTGGGTTTTTAGCAATGCTTGCGGGCATCTTAAATATTGATCAATCGCTTTATGAAGCTGCCTATGTGGATGGTTTAAGGAATCGTTGGCAAGAGATATTTTATATCACCATTCCATCGATGAAGCCACAAATGTTGTTTGGCGCCGTAATGGCTGTGGTTGGCACATTCCAAGTGGGGGCTATTGGTGTGCAATTATCAGGCGCAAATCCCACACCACAGTATGCCGGTCAGTTAATGGTGAACCATATTGAAGACTTTGGATTTATTCGCTATCTAATGGGATATGCGAGTGCCATAAGCGTCGTGCTTTTGATTCTTATTTATTCAATTAGTAAAGTCACATTTAGCTTACTTGGCGACAAGGAATAGGAGGGATATTATGGCAAGCTTTCGTGGTATGAAAATCAACCCTAAACAGTTTCATAAAAGCCAAATCAAGTTTTACTTAGTGTTGATTCCGATGGCACTTTTTGTCGCGTTACCGATACTTTTTATCGTCTCGCATGCATTTAAGCCAACGAATGAACTTTTTGCGTATCCACCAAGATTTTTTGTTCGCGTGCCCACATTTGCAAACTTTAGAAATCTTGTGCGTGTTGCATCAGACTCTGGTGTTCCATTTAGTCGGTATTTATTTAACAGTATACTTGTTACTGTTGTTGGTGTTTTTTTAAGTATTATGGTTACTTCCACTGCAGCATATGCTTTATCCAAACTAAAATTCAAAGGAAAAAAAATTCTTTTTGAAATTAATACATTGGCGTTAATGTTTGTTCCAATTGCGGTGACTATCCCGCGTTATTTAACCATTTCTAGAATGGGTCTAATCGATAATTATTTAGTGTTAATACTGCCTCTTATTGCGATACCAGTGGGCTTGTTTTTAGTCAAACAGTTTATCGATCAAACCCCAAATGAGATTATTGAATCGGCCAAAATAGATGGTGCGAGTGAGATGCAAACATTTTTAAAAATTGTTTTTCCAGTAATTTTACCAGCCATAGCAACGGTTGGAATTTTATCATTTCAACTCATTTGGAACGACATTATTGGCTCTAGTTTATATATTAACGATGAATCGATGAAAACATTATCTTTTTATTTTTCAACTTTAGCAACGCTACAAGGAAATCCAGTCGCTGGTCAAGGAATGATGGCTGCAGCGTCATTAATTATGTTTGTGCCGAACATAGTAATATTTATATTCTTACAAAGTAAAGTTATGAATACAATGGCGCATTCAGGGATAAAATAATGAAAAAAGTATTATTTGGATGGTTCATTGTTATATTGTTTGTTCTTATCGGCACAGAAGTTCAGGCAGAAACAGGTGTTCGTTATCAAACTTACACACTTAGTAACAATCGTTTAGTTAGAACACAAACGGCCTATATTCCAATTGCACAGACAAAAAATATTGGGGGTATATCAATCGGAGAGCCTTTGGATATTCATATCACTTCGAATGATGTTATGTATATTGCCTCAAATGATGCAAATGGTGGGAAAATCATTATTTTTGATTTGAAATCAGAAGAAGCATATTCAATAGGTGAATCGCTTTTAGTGAATCCAACAGGTGTCTTTGCCAATGAAACTGGCGATATTTTTGTTACAGATCGTTTGGGTCAAATTGCTTATAAATTTGATCATCAAGGCAATGTACTACAAACCTATTCAAAACCTGACTCACCGCTGTTTGGTAACGAAGATTTTCAACCACGTAAAATAGTTAGTGATCCACGTGGTAATGTATATATGCTGAATTTAGGTACCCGCGGGCTAGCTCAGTTCAGTAACGATGGCGAGTTTTTAGGTTATTTTGGGACAAACACGATTCAGCCTACTTTAAGAACAGTATTACAGTTTATGTTTTTTACTGATGATCAATTGGACCGCTTGTTTAACTTAAGCCCTCCAGAAATCTCAAATGTTGCCATTGATCAACGTGGTCTTATACATACTGTGAGTCTTGGGGTTGAAGGCTATGGTGTTAAACGTCTTAACATTAGCGGCGGAAATTTACTTCCTGAAATGTATAATGCGTCGGATTTGGCTGATATATTTGTGGGTCCAATAGGTAACATCTATACACTCACTCGCAGTGGTATGATTTACGAATATGATCGAGAAGGCAACCTGCTTTTCGCTTTTGGTGGTCAAGATATTAGCAACCAAATACAAGGTTTATTTAATACACCCTCTGGTATAGCAGTAGACAGCAACTATAATATATATGCACTAGATCGCGCTTCAAGGGAACTAAAAGTGTTCATCCCTACTGAGTTTACGAATCTCGTTCATGAGGCGTTAACCTCATATCAAGAAGGCAATTATATACAAAGTCAAGGCCCTTGGGAAAACGTACTGAAAATGAATGATTTTTTTGACTTAGCACACCGCGGACTTGGCAATGCATACTTTAGTCTTAACCGCTATGATGAGGCGCTTGAAGAATATTATATTGCTTATGATCGGTTAGGTTACAGCGATGCTTTTTGGGAAGTGCGCAATGAATGGTTATTGGCTTATGCGGGAACAGGTGTGATTGGCTTTTTTGGCTTTTTAATAATATTTGTCATTAATATGAAAATCAATTTTATCCAACACATTACAACACCCGCTAAAAAAGGTATGAAAAAATTGCGACGCAAAATTAAACTTATTGATGATATGCTGTATGTATTTGACTATTTAAAAAACCCTGCAGATGCGTCTTATGAAATTAAACGCAAAAGTCGTATCAATCCACTATCAACAACGGTTTTATTAGGCGTCTACTTTATAGTGTACATTTATTACATATATAATCTTAATTTCTTGTTTAATGCGCGACAGCTAGATAGTATCAATGTTGTAGAGGAACTAGTAAAAGTGATATTACCAATATTATTATGGGTATTTTGTAACTTTTTAATTGGCAGCATTCGCGAAGGTGAGGGTCGACTGAAAGATGTATATATTACAACTATTTACAGCCTAGCACCATACTTCTTAATGTTGCCAATCATCACAATCATTTCGAATGGACTTACTTATAACGAGGCTTTTATTGTTACATTATTAAGTACTGTCAGTATTGGTGTTACTGTGCTCTATTTCTTTTTCATGGTTAAAGAAACACACTTCTATGGTGTAAAGGAAACAGTGCAATCAATCTTGATATCCGCATTTACTATGGCAATGATGTTATTGGGAATTTTTATTGTGTATATTTTGTTAAATGAACTATTTATATTAATGACGGATTTATTTTTGGAGGTGTATTATCGTGTTGTTAGGTCTTAAGCGAATATTCATTTTAAGTATTATAGGTTTCATGGCGGTAATGATTATTCACGCACAACCGCATTTTTCAAACACCTCTGATGCGTCATTACCACCGATTAATCCGTTTGTTGAAAACCTCAAACTATCCTCATCACGTTTTTCGCAAGAAGAGAATTTATCGATTGTTGATCCAAGCAAATATATTGGCATTGGTGATGAGGACATATTAACACTAGAAAATGATAATTTTTCAGTATATCTTCAACCGGATACACTATTGTTAAAAGTAGAAAATAAACTTACTGGCTATGTTTGGAGTACAGCTATGGAAGAACCTGATGCTGGTACGTATACTGCATTACTGTCAAGTATTATAGGCTTTGAGTATATTAATGTATCGCAAAATTATTCTGTTCGACAAAATGTAGGTATTAATGAAGCTGAGACTGACGTCGACATATCAATTTTTGATGATCGCATTGTTTTTGATGTCGCTGTTGGCGGTTTTTGCTCGACTAGGAACTGTTCGCGATTATATCCGGATTACCTCACTGGACGATATACTTTAGAACAAATGACTAATTTTGGATTTACCCAAGTTGATTTCGGGTTTCGTTTAGAAGTGATTTTAACACCTACTGGCATTCAAGCCCATGTGCCATACACGAGTATTTATGAAAACAACGCTGAACAGATACAATTATCTAGCCTAATTATTTTTCCGGGGTTAGGTGCTACTGAAATGGACCATATCCCTGGGTATATGGTCATCCCTGATGGTGTCGGGGCACTCATTCGATATGATGACAAGGAAAACAAATATTTAACACCATTTGAAGAGCGTTTTTATGGCACCAATGCAGGTGTGCAAACAACCCGCTTATCCGTTACAAATTATCCGTTGTCAATGCCAATTTTTGGCGCAGTTCATGGTGTCAATCAGCATGCTTTTATGGGTATTATTGAAGCGGGTGCGTTTAGTGCCCGATTATTGGCCTTTCCCAATGGCGCTGCAAACACGAAGTATAATCTGATTTTTACTAAATTTGATTACCGCCAAGTCTATCGTCAAAGCTTTACAAGTGATAATACTGGTGGTGCCTTAAGAGTCATCAAAGCCAGCGAATCTGATGTTACAGTACGGTATGATTTTTTGTCAAATGACGATGCGAACTATGTTGGCATAGCGCGTAATTATCAGCAAATGCTTGTTCATCAAGGCATTCTCAGTCCAATAGCCGATTCACAATCAAGTATTCCTATACACTTTCAATACTTAATGGCCGACTCAAAAGAACAATTTATTGGCAAGAGTCTCGTCAGCATGAGTACTGTAGCACAAGTTCAATCGATGTATGAGACTTTTATGAATGCTGGGATTGTAAACCAAAGAGTTTCGTTATTAGGATGGAACAAAGGTGGTTACTCTGGCCAGTTGCCAAGCCCAGTACAGTTCGAAACACGTTTGGGAAGCAATGCGTCTTTTAATCAACTAATCGATTTAATCAATCAAGAAAACCAAGCAATGCTTGTTAACAACTATATAATGTCTAGCAATGGTACACGTCGCGTTTCGTATCGCAACGATGTTGCACAAGGTGTCAACCGCTTCAAACTAGAGCATGTACGCGCGAATGCAGTTTATACGAATCGATATCTTTTATATCCTGAATCATCATTGAAATTCGCACGCAACGACTATGAAGATTACAATGATAGTAATGTTCATGTACTTTTTGAATCACTGGGCTCAACACTGTTTTCTTATTATGATCGCGAAGTTTTTATCAGAGAAGACAGTGCAAAATATTATGCTGAAATGATGGCATTGTACGAAGACATAGGTCACTATGTTTATCCCCATGCTTATGCCTATCAATATGTTAGTGATTTCTATGACACACCAATTTATAACTCGCAACTGACTTATTTTGATGATTTAGTGCCGTTATTACCGTCTGTTCTAAGTGGTCATGTTACGATGTTTAGTGGCTTTCTAAATTTCAATAGTTTAGGTAAAGAACAACTGCTAATGCTTATTGATTTTGGTATCAATCCCGCATTTGTTCTTACGGCTGAGCGTGCAAGTCAACTTAGTGGTACTGATATTGAAAACTATTATGCCACGGCATTTGCACAGTGGTCACAAAGTATTATTGAACAGTATGGGTTCGTTAATGACGCTTTACGCCATGTTCAAGGTGCATCCATACTTCAAAGACGTGTCTTAGCTTTAGGTGTGATAGAAGTTACATATGACAACGGTGTTACAATCTTCATTAACTACACCGCATCACAGTTTGATGAAGGTACCATTAACATCGCACCATTGAATTATACTGTAATGGGGGTGGTTTCATGAAAAACACCCTTATTACAATCCAAAAGTTACTGGGTGATACAGTTTATAAAGCCCATGAAAAACTGGATGCATATGTGCTGAAACATGTTCGTAAAATGACACATAAACTTACGCATAATAAATTGCTTAATGTAAGTAATTCCCATATCATCATTGCGCAAAAATTCAAAATAAAAATCACCAATAAACGCCGTGAAATGGCAGTTGGGTACATCTTTATATCGATATGGATTGTTGGCTATTTGATTTTTGCACTTTATCCCGTTTTTTATAGTCTATACTTAAGTTTTTTTAAAGTCAGATTAGCCGGTGCTGATATTCGTTTAGATTTTGTCGGTATTGGCAATTATCAAGCGGCTTTTTTACAAGATCCATACTTTATTGAAATATTAATTAATTATGTACTTAGACTTGCATTAAATGTTCCTGTGACAATTGTTTTTGCTTTAATTATTGCGATGTTGATTAACCAAGATATTAAAGCCAAAGGTGTATGGCGTACCGTTTTCTTCTTACCAGTTATAATCTCATCAGGACCAGTGATTGCAGAACTCATGAATCAAGGTGCAACAACGCTACCAACGATTGAAAACTATCAGTTTATTGATTTGGTCATTAATAATGTTGGTGTGTTTTTAGCCAATCCAATCCAAGCCTTGTTTGATCAAATTTTACTTGTTTTGTGGTTCGCTGGTATCCAAATTCTAATCATTTTAGCAGGTTTACAAAAAATTGATAAAGAGATTTATGAAGCATCACAAATTGATGGTGCTAGTCCTTGGGAAGCTTTTTGGAAAATCACATTACCATCGATTATGCCACTAATAAGTGTTACACTTATTTATACCGTGGTTTCAATGAGTGTGTTTAGTTTGAACGAAGTGATTATTTATATTCGCAACATTATGCTGGGTGAGTCTACACCTGCCTTAACAACTGGCTACGGATATAGTGCAACACTTGCATGGATTTACTTTTTTGCAATGTCATTCATCATCTTGATTTTTGTTGGCTTAATTGCAGTCCGTGGAAAGAAGGTGCGCGCATGAGATACCGTTTGATTTTGAAAGAAGTGTTTATAGGCTTAAAAACCAAAGATGGTCATCGTTTTAAAGTGAATATCAAGCGTTTTTTTATGGGGATGAAATTCACTGATGGCATTGTTTTTAAGATCGGTATTTATGCATTGTTAATAAGTTTAGGTTACATATATCTATACCCAATGTTGTATATGATTAGTAATAGCTTTATGACAATGAATGATATTATAAGCGTTAATGTCCGATGGATTCCATCGCGTTTAAACTGGGAAAACTATCAGCTTGTTTGGCAAGAAGTGAATTATCCTAAAGCATTAAGAGAAGCGATTATTTTGGCAGGATTGCCTGCCTTAGCCGCAACTTTTTCAAGCGCTTTAATAGGGTATGGATTTGCAAAATACAGGTTTCCTTTTAAAAAAATGCTCATGTTTTTAATGATAATGACTTTTATCATTCCACCGCAAATTACAATGATGCCAACATTTAGAATGTATGCATCATATGGTCTTTTAGGGTCTATTAGAGCATTTGTTTATCCTGCAATTTTAGGACAAGGTTTTAATGGTGCAATATTTATTCTGATTTTTTATTCGTTTTTTAAAATGATTCCAAAAAGTTTAGAAGAAAGTGCACAACTTGATGGCGCAAGCCCTTTTAAAGTATTTACTAAAATTGCTTTACCACTTGCTATTCCGGCAATAATTATTGTTTTTTTGTTTAGTTTCGTATGGTATTATAATGAGACATATTTAACAGGGTTATTTTTAAGAGGCTCTGAACTGTCAACTTTACCATTACGAATAGAGGCATTTATCAATAATTATACAAGCATATATCCTGAAGGCTCAAGGGCAAGAGAACTTATGCAAGCCGCAAAACTAGCAGGTAATATATTGGCACTATTACCATTATTAGTATTGTATTTTTTCACACAAAGATATTTTGTTGAAAGCATTGATAAAACAGGGATTACTGGAGAGTAGATAATTATGAAACAAACAAAGCGATTAATGATATTTTTCATCATAGCCGTTTTAGTAGCTTGTCAAACAGATTCGATCAAAAATGATTACCCAGATGATTATAACCCGCGTTCATTGGTTCCAGATTCTTGTGATTATTTGGAAAATCTCGATGATTGGCAACCGGTATGGTGTGACGAATTTGATATTGATGGCGCGCCTAGTAGCGATCATTGGGGCTACGATCTTGGTGGTGGTGGTTGGGGTAATCGCGAATTACAGTATTACACCAATGCGTTAACCAATGCTTTTGTAGAAGATGGCATATTAACAATTCGTGCATTGCCTGAGCGCGAAGGCGGGTTAAACTATACAAGCGCAAGACTTGTCAGTAAGTATCGTGGTGACTGGCTATATGGAAGAATTCAAATCGAAGCCAAAATGCCAACAGGCACAGGCACCTGGCCAGCCATTTGGATGTTGCCGACAGATTGGGTGTATGGCAACTGGCCACATAGTGGCGAAATTGATATTATGGAATATGTCGGATACGATCCGCATGTTGTTCATGGTACGATTCACACGGGTGCTTTCAACCATATGATTGGTACACAAATCGGCTTTAGTAAAACCGTGCCTACTGCCGAAACGGAATTTCATCTTTATGAAATGATATGGGAACCAGGTAAAATCGAGTTGTTTATAGACGGCGAACGATTCGCCTATTTTGGGTATAATCCGGATATCAATAGTAATACAGCCAATTCTGAAGCTTGGCCATTTGATCAGCGATTTCATCTTATACTTAATTTGGCTGTAGGTGGTGACTGGGGCGGTGTACGTGGCGTTGATTCTAGTGCTTTTCCAACTGAAATGCAAATCAAATATGTCCGCGTTTATCAAAAAGACTATGCAGGTTTAGACCAAACGCCGCCAGAGACAATAACGGCACTTGTTGAACAATTTAACACCCATAATTCTGCCCGTTTCAAATGGAACCACGCCACAGATGATGTGATGGTTTCTCACTATAACATATACGCGGATGGTGAATTAAACGGCTCAACGACAGTCAATGGTTTTTTAGTTACTGGGTTAAAACCCGACACAAATCACATCATTGAAGTTGAAGCAGTTGATTTTGCCGGTAATGCATCACCAAAACGCGCCATCAGCATTCAAACCCAACCGGTTAGAGCAATAACACAACGGATACAAGCTGATGCCTATGATGCAATGCAAGGGATTCGAGTGCAACCCACTGAAGATATCGGTGGCGGGTTTAATGTTGGTTGGATTACCAACAATGATTATTTAGAGTATATTTTGGAAGTTGAAGAATCGGGCACGTATGTTGTGCACTATCGAATTGCAAGTGAGTCAAGTGGTGGCGAGATTACCATGACTCATCTTAATCGATTTCCAACAAATGTAACTCAGTTTAGCGCTACAGGTGACTGGCAAACTTGGCAGACTGTTACCAGTAAATCATTTTTGCTGAACAAAGGTATTTATACATTCCGTTTAACGGCAACGCAAGGTGGGTTTAATATTAACTATTTTGAGTTTGAAAAAGTGGGTGAGTAAATGGTTACGATTAAAGACATATCCAAACAATCTGGTTTTAGTGTTGCAACGGTTTCAAAGGTATTAAACAATTATCCTGATATCTCAAAGGCAACGCGAGATATTGTATTAAAAGCGTGCAATGAAATGGGCTATATTCCTAATTTATCAGCGCGATCACTTAAAACGCATCGTTCGCATACTATTGGCATCATTTTTGAAGAAATCACCAATCAAGGATTGCAACACCCACTATTTGCTAAAATCTTAGAAAGTTTTAAAAGTTTGGTTGAATCTCGCGGCTATGATATTATGTTTTTGGCCAAAAGAATGGGAAAACTAGATGGATCATACTTGCAACATGCAAAGCGCAAACAAGTTGATGGTGTTTTAGTGTTGTGTGAAGATTTTAATAGTGTTGATATGCTTGAACTTTACGATTCCAATATGCCGTTGGTGTTAATAGATTTCAATGTCTCAAATGGCATTACGATCACTTCAAATAACGAAGATGCCATGAATCAAGGTGTTCAGTACTTGAAAAGTATTGGCCACAAGCATATTGCACATATTTATGGAGATCCATCAACTTATATCGGTAATATTCGTAAATTAGCATTTGAAAAAACTGTTGAAGATAGTGGGTTACCATTAAATACTTCGTTTTTAGTCTCAGGAGAGTATTTTTCTAAAGAAGACGGTTATCGTGCAATGAAAAAGCTGTTAAAGCTTTCGGTTCAACCAACCGCTATTTTTTGTGCTTCGGATCTACTCGCTATCGGAGCGATTCAAGCGATAAAAGAAACGGGAAAAACTGTTCCGAATGACTACTCCATCATAGGATTTGATGGCATTGATTTGGGTCAAATGATTACCCCTAGACTAACAACAATAAGACAAGATGCACGAAAGATGGGAGAAATAGCAGCACGAAAAGTTATGCAGCTTATTGACAACCGTGAAACCAGTGTGGTCGGTGAAACAATTACCGTAGATACCTTTTTAATTACTGGAGAGAGCACGCGTGTCTTACATTAAAGAAGGAGTATACTATGATATTAGTCAAACATTATGATTTTACTCAAATGTCATCAATAGATGAAAATGAATGGAATATAGAAGTTGGTGACAAGTGGTCAAATAATGAAGTGCAGCACTATGTTAATAAACCACAAAATCTTTATTTTGATGCGGGGTTAGTAATCCAGGCGACCTATACCAAAAACATTATTGAAAGTGCTCGAATAAACACAAAAAACAAGTTCTCATTTAAATATGGAAAAGTTGATATTATTGCAAAAGTACCGACGGGTAAAGGTACATGGCCGGCGTTATGGATGATGAGTCAAAACAGCATTCATGGTGGATGGCCTAGAAGCGGTGAAATTGATATCATGGAACATGTCGGAAATGAACTCGATAAACTTTATTTATGCATTCATACAGCAGCATATAATCATCAAAGAAAAGAACAGTATTTTCAAAAGAAAACCATTCAAGGACTGTCAAGCGATTTTCAAAAATTCACACTTGTTTGGTTACAAGATCAAATAAGTTACTATGTTAACGATACACTTTTAGCAACGTATAAGCGCGGAGAAAACGGTAAAGATATAAGCGATAAAGGTTGGCCATTTAATGATGATTCATTTTACTTAATCATTAATCTTGCCATAGGAGGAACGCTAGGAGGGACTGTTGATTATCAGTGTTTTCCGCAAAAATTCATTATCAAGGACATAAAAATATATCAGTCAAAGGAGATATAAAATATGTTGCTAAAGAATATACAGCACAAACCATTAAAACATTATAGTGATTTGCATGCCCATGAATTTGCTGAAAAATTGTTGAATCGCATGACAACAAAAGAAAAAATAGGCCAATTATATCAAGCCCCTTATTATTCGGACACTGTTACAGGTCATGCTTTTGATGCTTCTTCAACGATAGAAGAAATCAAGATGGGCATGGTGGGTTCTCTGCTGAGTGTTCATGATGAGGGCACACTTTTTGACTTACAAAAAGTTGCTGTAGAACAGTCACGTCTTCACATCCCATTAATCTTTATGTTTGATGTTATTCATGGCTATAAAACTGCATTTCCTATTAATCTCGCGCTCTCAAACACGTGGGAACCTAACCTCATCTACCGCATAGCTAAAGCGATTGCGTATGAAACAGCCCACGCAGGAATTCATGTTACTTTTTCACCAATGGTTGATTTAGTGCGCGATCCAAAGTGGGGTCGTGTTATGGAAAGTAACGGTGAAGATCCTTATCTTTCAAGTGAGTTAACAAAAGCCTATGTAAGTGGTTATCAAGGTGATTCATTATCAAACAAAAATGCTGTTGCGGCATGTGTTAAACACTTCGCAGGGTATGGTTTTGTAGAGGCAGGGCGGGAATATAACACTGTCGATGTATCAAAACGTAAATTATTCACTATGATTTTGCCACCATTCAGAGCTGCGGTTTCCCAAAATGTTGCACTGACAATGACGGCGTTTAACACATTATTTGATCGGCCGGCAACGGCAAATAAATATTTGTTAAAAGATATTTTAAGAAATGAGTTAGGTTTTAATGGTATTATTATCTCTGACTATACGTCGACAGAAGAGATTATTTCTCACAAAGTGGCCAAAGATGAAAAGGATGCAGCTAAACAATGTTTTGATGCTGGTCTTGAGCATGAAATGGTTTCTCGCACTTACTTAAATCATCTGCAATCACTTTTGGAAGCGGGCGAAATAGATTATAGCGCATTAGATGAAGCAGTACTTCGGATGTTGATGCTTAAATACAAATTGGGATTATTTGATGATCCTTATCGCAATTTATATACAAATAGTAAGCAGTACATGCTTTTAGAAAATACAAAAAAACTGGCTGTTGAAGCAGTTGAAAAAAGTGTTGTAATGTTGAAAAACGACAAGTTACTGCCACTTTCAAAACATGAAAAGATTGGACTCGTTGGGCCTTTTATTGATTCAAAAGATCTGATTGGCGAATGGGCAGCATTGTGTGAAAAATCAGATGTCGTTTCTATTAAGTCTGCATTTGAAGAAAACCATTTTCCTTTTAAGCACTTTGAAGAAACTGCATTTGAGGATTTAAAGAATGATAATGAAGTAAAAACTGTCATTGTGGCACTTGGAGAATCAGGCGCACATGCTGGAGAAGGCAATAGCAAAACTAACTTACATTTAGACACACATCAGCAAAACCTTTTGAAAAGCATTAAACAAATGGATAAAAAAGTGGTGTTAATAGTTTTTGCAGGTAGACCGTTGATACTCACAAATCTTATTAACAATGCCGATGCTGTACTATATGCGTACCAGCCTGGGACAATGGCCGGTATTGGTTTATTCAATCTTATCACGGGTAAAACTAGTCCAAGTGGCAAACTGACAATGACTTTTCCATTTCATGAAGGACAAGTACCAATTTATTATAATCATCTTAAAACAGGTAGGCCATTTGATGAAAAGCGACCGACCTATCGGTACAATAGTCGCTACATTGACGCACCAAATGAACCATTATATCCATTTGGTTACGGTCTTTCATATGGCGTTTTTATTTATACTAACTTAAGGATTGATAAACAAAACCTTCACCCAAATGAGCAATTAAACGTCCAAGTGACGATTCAAAATGATTCAATCTATGCCGCTGAAGAAGTGGTTCAGCTGTATATTGAGTCTGAATATTACTCAGTATCTAGACCCGTCGATGAACTGAAAGCGTTTAAAAGAATTAAGTTCAACCCGCATGAAACAAAACAAGTCGATTTTGTTTTAACGATGAATGATTTTAGATCGTACAATATGAACATGATTTGGACTGCTGAAATATCAAAATATCAAATTAAAGTCGGACCATCTTCAAGTGAAAAACTTAGCCAGTCCATAGAAATAAAAGATTTCTAGACTTCCAAAACAATCATGCTTTAATGTGACAATCAATATGGTTTTTAAGTTTTAAACCACATAATAATCACATAATGGTGTTCGAATTGTTTTTAAAACGCTTAATAATTGAAGATATGGTATACTATTTCGACTAAAAAAAAACGCAATTTGCGTTTTTTTTAGTGTTGAGTAATGGGTATTGATATACGAAACGTTGATCCTTGATTAGGGCTAGAGACTAAAGTAATGGTTCCGTGATGTTTTTGGACAACATTCTTAATAATGCTTAATCCCAACCCGCTACCCCCTGATGCCCGGCTTCGGTCGTTATCAACACGATAAAAGCGTTTAAAGATTAAGTCATGATCACTTTCATCAATGCCGATACCAGTATCTTTGACAC